>CADBMA010000078.1 GCA_902795665.1 uncultured Rhodospirillales bacterium | reverse complement strand
TTGTTGAAACCAATACCTATTATGATGGTGATCGCTATACAACCGAACAGCACCGCGAAACCCTGAAAGTCAATGGTTGGACTTTTGCTCCGGTTGATATTCTTGATGAAGAAGGTACAGTTATGTTACCGGTAAATGGCGGCAAACATTTTAAAGAAATGTCAATGGGAAGCCATATCAAAAACTATGACTCATTGCTGGTGCTTACCCATTTTAAGGGGCATACCATGGGCGGATTCGGCGGATCAAATAAAAATATCGGTATCGGTATGGCAGATGGCCGCATAGGCAAGGCAATGATTCACTCTTATCCGGGGCAGGGACAGTGGAGCATTACTCACGATACTTTTATGGAAACAATGACGGAATCAGCCAAAGCTACGGTTGATTTTTTTGCTCCGAATATAACTTTTATCAATGTTTTACGTAATATGTCAGTGAGTTGTGATTGTGAGGGTATACATGCAGAGCCGGTAGTTACTCCGGATATAGGGATTTTGGCGAGTGATGATATTTTGGCGGTTGATCAGGCTTCAGTTGATATGGTCTATCAATTGGGGAGCAAAAGTAAGGAATTGCGCGAAAGAATTGAAACCCGCCACGGCTTGCGTCAGCTTTCGTATATGAAAGAGCTTGGTATGGGCAGCGATAAATATATTTTGGTAGATTTAGATAAGGAATCTGATGTCTAAAATAAGGTTTTGGCTGCGTAGAGCTGTTGCACTTATTGTTGCCCTGTTGTTTGTTGCAGCATTTGCCGGCAAATTTTACGGTGTGAAAATTTTTGATATTCAGCTTGTAGCTTTGTTGCAAAATATCAGGTGGTCAACAGCGGCAGCCTTAGGGCTGTTTGCGGTTGTGCTGCTGACTTTTATCGGTGGGCGTTTGTACTGTTCAACGCTTTGTCCTCTGGGAATTTTTCAGGAGCTGCTGATTGCAATTTTTCATCGCAAACAAAAGATGCAGAAAAACCGGATTGTGAAATATTTTATTGCGGCAGTGGTTTTTGGCTCGTTGATTGGCGGGACGGTCTTTTTGCTGCGCGTTTTGGATCCATACAGTTTATCGGGAGCAGCAGCAAGCGGAGCGTTGATAGGAGTGTGCGCTCTGGTGCTGATTGCAGTTTTGAGTTGGTTTAAAGGGCGTTATTTCTGCACGAATATTTGTCCAGCAGGGGCTCTGCTGGGGCTGATTTCAAAATTTTCACTATGCAAAATCTATATATCAAAAGACACCTGCGTTTCTTGCGGAAATTGCGCCAAGCGTTGTCCTTCGGGATGTATTGATTTCAAAAACAAGCAGGTTGACAATGAAATTTGTGTAAAATGCTTGAAATGCACAACGATTTGCCCCAAAAACAGCCTGCATTATGGCCAGAATTTGCAACTTGACAATCAGCCTGAATTCAGTATTCGGCGGCGCCAATTTATTATCGGGGCAGCAGTATTGACGGTTTTTGGAGGTGCTGTAAGCGGCGGAATCAACTTGGCAAAAATGATTGCCCAAAAATTCAAAAACATTATTGTTCCTGCCGGAGCTGATAATGCCGGAGATTTTGCCAATCGATGCCTTAATTGCAATTTGTGTGTTCAAAATTGTCCGATGAAAATTATTAAAAAGGCTGATGCGCAATATCCGGCGGTGCATATTGAGTATGACAGCGCTTTTTGTGCGTTTGACTGCTATAAATGCGGCGAAGTGTGTCCGTCAGGGGCTATAAAACGTATGGATTTGGCGCAAAAGCAAAAAACACGTATCGGGTTGGCACATATTGATGAAAACACTTGTATTAGGTGTGGATTGTGTATAATGAAATGTCCGCGCGAGACAATTGTCCGTAATGATGGCGGAATTGTAAAAATTATGTCAGAAGGGTGTATAGGTTGTGGTGCCTGCAAGGTTGTGTGTCCGGCAAAAGCAATTAGCATTACGGCGACAGAAAAACAAACAATAATAATATAGGAGGATAAAATGTCATTGGGATTAACTGAAATTGCTTTAATTTTGATTGTGGTACTGATTTTATTTGGCGGCAAGAGAATTCCGGAGCTGGCAAAAGCACTTGGTAAGGCACAGTACGAATATAAAAAGGCCAAAGAATTGCTGCAAAATGAAGCTCAAGAACTGAAAGACAGCGTGGAACAAGCTGCTGCCGAAGAAGAGAAAAAAGCAGAAAATAAAAAAAATAACAAAAAATAGACAACAATGGAAGATAGCGACGAAAGTTTGATAAGTCATCTTAATGCCTTGCGCTCAACATTGATTAAATGTTTTGTAGCGTTGGGTGTTGGTGTGGTGCCGATGTTTTTGGCGGCGCCGTACGTTATTGATTTGCTTGTTAGGGTTATGTTGGGCAATCATGAAATTGTACTAAACTATTTTGCCCCGATGGAAGTTTTTATTTTACAAATTAAGACGGCAGTTGTTTTAGATTTGCTGATATGTTTTCCGTATATTGCACGGCAGTTATGGGGGTTTGTGGTTCCGGCTCTTTATGAGCATGAACGCAAGTTTATAAGTTCAATAGTAACATCGTCGAGCTTGCTGTTTATAGTCGGGGTGTTGTTTTGCATATTTTTTATTTTGCCGTTGTTGATCAACTTTGGTATCAGTTTTTCATCTTCGGAAATAAAGGCCGTGTTTGGGATATCTAATGTTATCACATTGGCTTTGTGGCTGGCGGTGGTTTTTGGGCTGATGTTTCAATTTCCTTTGATAACTTATGCGCTTATAAGATCCAAAATTGTAACATATCAAACAATGAAAGACAAACGTCCGTACGTTTTTGTGGCCATTTTGCTGATATCTGCGGTTTTAACGCCTCCGGATATTGTCAGCCAAATTATGCTCACTATACCAACCTATGCGTTGTTCGAGATTGGACTTTTTTATGCCGGACGTGAAAAAAGTCTTGACTTATAGTATACTCTAAAAATTATTCTTTGTAAAACCAGTTTTAATACGGAGGAAGATAATGAACAGACGAGAATTTTTGATGGGAACAATGGCAGCTTTTGCTTTGTCAGCCTTACCAAAGCTTACAATTGCCGAGACTATTGCTGTATCAGAGAGCGTAAAGGCTCAGATTGATAATAATAACAAGCTGGGTTTCGGATTTATGCGTTTGCCGCTGAAAAATCCTGAAGATCAGACCTCGATTGATTATGAAACACTGAATCGTATGGTTGATAAGTTTATGGAGCGTGGATTTACCTATTTTGACACAGCTTGGATGTATATGGGATATGAAAGCGAAATTGCTATCCGTAAGGCGGTTGTTGAGCGCTATCCGCGTGACAAATTTACAGTGGCCAGCAAGTTGCCTATCGGTATGGTTACCAGTGCTGAAAATATGGAAGAAATATTTAATAAGCAGCTTGAAAAAACCGGTTTGGAATATTTTGATTATTATCTGGTGCATAATGTAAACGCCAATACCATGCCCAATGTTGAAAAGTACGATCCTTTCAAGTTTATTGCCGAAAAGAAAAAGCAAGGCAAAATTAAACATATCGGCTTTTCTTTTCATGATAATGCCGAGTTGCTCGAAAAAATCTTAAAAGAACACCCCGAAGTAGAATTTGTTCAATTGCAAATTAATTATATTGATTGGGACAATCCTACCATTCAATCTCGCAAATGCTATGAGTTAGCACAAAAATATAATCTTCCGGTAGTGGTGATGGAACCGATTAAAGGCGGAAGTTTGGCACAAGTGCCAAGTAATGTTGAAAAGATATTTAAAGATGCCGAACCGAATATGTCAGTTGCTTCTTGGGCTATTCGTTATGCAGCCAGCCTTACGGGGGTTCGTACGGTATTGAGCGGTATGAGCACAATGGAACAACTGGAAGATAATACAAGCTATATGCAAAACTTTAAGCCTTTGAGTGCGGCCGAAAATAAGACTATTGAAACCGCAATTAAAGAATTACACGCATCAATAGCCATTCCTTGCACGGCTTGCCGTTATTGTGTGGAATATTGCCCGATGAAAATCGATATTCCGAGTATGTTTGCATTGTATAATGCTGAAAAACAAGAAAAAACCGATAAAATGTTCACGGTTCAACGGGTTTATTATAATAATTTGGTAGCACATTCCGGCAAAGCATCGCAATGTATACACTGCAAGAATTGCGAAAAACATTGTCCGCAGAAAATTGTGATTAATGAATGGATGCCCAAAATTGCTCAAGCTTTTGAAGGATAATATATAATGGCAGAAGTATATTCAGATATTGATTTTGCCAAGCTGGATATAAGCAGATCAGAGCGGACCGGTATGCCGGAAACAATCTATTGTGCCGGAAAAAACAAACATCAACTCTTGAAAATTTTGCAAACTTTTGCAGAACATAAAGTTGCGGTCTTGGGAACTCGATGCTCGCAGGAGCAGTTTGAGTTTGTTTCTTCTGCCGGATTGGATGTCGTATATGATGAAATGTCAAAAATTTTGCGCCTCAATGGTCAAGCAATGACATCATTATACGGCAGCATTGCGGTATGTACCGGCGGCACGGCAGATATTCCGGTTGCAGAAGAAGCAGCTTTGACTGCCGAATTTTGCGGTGCGGAAGTTAAACGTTTTTACGATGTTGGTATTGCCGGATTGCATCGCCTGTTGCATAAAGTAGAAGATATACGCATGGCTGATGTTATAATTGCAGTTGCCGGAATGGAGGGGGCGTTGCCAAGTGTATTGGCAGGATTGGTTAAGGCTCCGGTAATTGCAGTACCGACTTCAGTAGGATATGGTGCTTCGTTTGGCGGATTGGCTCCGCTTTTGACAATGATAAATTCATGTGCGGCCGGTGTGTCGGTTGTCAATATTGATAATGGTTTCGGTGCTGCTGTTCAAGCTTGCCGAATATTGAACCTGAAAGGAAAAAATAATGACTGATTATCTGTATTTGGACGGTGCTTGTGGCATTAGCGGTGATATGATTGTTGCCGCCTTGTTGGATTTGGGTGCAAGCCGCGAAAAAATGGATAAAGTCATTGCAAGTTTGCAGCTTGAAGGTTTTCATTACCATATTGAGCGCAAAAATTCATACAGCATTGCCGGTCTTGATTTTGATGTTCATTTGCATAACCATGAGCATTGCCATGAGGAGGGGTATCACCATCATCATGAGCATCGCCATTTGGCAGATGTATATGAAATAATTGAACGCGCGGAAATGAGCGATAGAGCCCGCAGTTTGGCAAAGAAAATTTTCGAGATTGTTGCCGAGGCAGAGGCTAAAGCCCATGGTGTCAATAAACAAGAGGTGCATTTTCATGAGGTGGGGGCAATAGATTCGATTGTCGATATAATTTCGGCAGCGGTTTTGTTTGATGATTTGCAAATTAAAAATGTGATTGTAAACGGACTGAATGAAGGGCAAGGAACAATCAACTGTCAGCATGGTATGTTACCGATTCCGGTTCCGGCGGTTTTGAATATTGCCGAGCGCTATGGAATTGTTTTGCGCCAGACAGATACACAAGGTGAAATGGTTACACCGACAGGAATTGCTGTTGCTGCTGCATTGCGCACCAAAGATAAACTTCCGCGTGAGTATAAAGTTATGAAAAGCGGTATCGGACTGGGCAAACGTGATTTTGGTCATGCCAACTTTTTGCGGGCGATGATAATTCGCGATGAGGCTGATGGGCAATTAATGTATGTTTTGGAAAGCAATATCGATGATTGCAGCGGTGAACAATTGGGATTGGCAATGGAAAAGATTTTTGATGCCGGAGCCTATGATGTTCATTTTGAGCCGTGTTATATGAAGAAAAACCGTCCGGCGTATATTCTGCGGGCAATTGTTGCAGCCGATAAACTTGAGGCGGTAGAATATGCGGTGTTCAAATATACCAGTACTATCGGACTGCGCAAATATCCGGTGGATAGAATATGTATGGAGCGCAAAAAAGTTAAAGTAAAACTTAAATTTGGCGAAGTAGAAGTCAAAATATCAACTTATAAGGATATAGTTCGGGTTCAGCCAGAATATGAGAGTGTGAAAGCTTTGTCCGAAAAAAGCGGAGAAGATTTTGCCTTTATTTTTAACTTGGCTCAGCATATAGCTATGAAAAATGCCTTAAAGGAAACGGATAATGGATAATCTTCATTGCAAATTGGAGCAGTTAAAAAAGTATTTTGTTGAACTGGAAAGTGTAGTCATTGGCTTTTCCGGCGGTGTAGATTCAACGTTTATGCTCCAAGTTGCCTGTGAGGTTTTGCCGCCGGAAAAATTGCTGGCGGTAACTGCGGTATCGGCTTTTTTCCCACAGCGAGAAATGATTGAAGCACAAAATTTTTGCACGGAAAGAAAAATTAATCATCTTTTTATGCCGGTAGATGTTTTGAAGATTGATGGGGTGAGACAAAATCCTAATAATCGTTGCTATTTATGTAAAAAAACCTTGTTCACACAGATAAAAAATGTGGCGGAAGATAATGGTATAAGATGGGTTTGCGAAGGTTCGAATATGGACGATATAGGTGACTATCGTCCCGGAATGCAAGCAATAACAGAATTGGAGATTAAAAGCCCATTACGCCATGCAAATCTGAGCAAACAAGAAATACGTAACTTATCCCAAGAAATGAATTTGCCGACGTGGAATAAACCATCATTTGCCTGTTTAGCCTCGCGTTTTGTATATGGAGAGCAGATTACGGAAGAGGGATTGGCAATGGTTGATAAGGCTGAACAATTATTGTCAAATTTGGAATTTAGGCAGTTTAGAGTTCGTATTCATGGCAAAATGGCACGAATTGAAATTGAGCCGAGCGATTTTACCAGAATAATTCAACCTGAAATCAGAGAGAAAATTATCAAAGAGTTTACGGATTTTGGGTTTAGTTATGTTTCTTTGGATTTGAATGGATATTGCATGGGGAGTATGAATAAAACAATATTGGAGGCTGGTAAATGACAAGGCGAGAATTTTTGTTGGGAGGCGCGGTCTTGGCGGCTGCCGGCAGTATTGGATATCTGAACCTTGCTAAATTTGGGCATTTGCCTGATGAAATAAGTATGAAGAAAATTAAGATGTCTCCGCATTTTCGGAATGGAAAATTCAGAAATATACATCAAACAGCAAAAATGACCGGAGAAAAAGGATTTTTGGGAAGAATGTGGGATTTTTATTTCGGTACTCACCCTGATACCAAGCCCAAACAAAATATTCCGACCATTAAAACCAATATAAAAAAGCTGCCGCAAGATGAAAACCTATTAGTTTGGTTTGGGCATTCTTCATCATATTTTCAGCTCAACGGCAAGACATTTCTTGTTGATCCGGTGTTTAGCAAAAATGCATCACCGATACCGCATAATGTGGTACCATTTAGGGGAACAACCATTTATTCGGCAGATGATATGCCGGAAATTGATTATTTGATTATTACCCATGATCATTATGACCATTTGGACTATGAAACCATAATTGCTCTCAAGCCAAAAATAAAGCACGTTATTACCGGCTTGGGCGTGGGATCGCATTTTAGGTATTGGGGGTATGATAATGATATAATATCAGAAATGGATTGGAATGAAAGCCTTGATGTTGCTGATGGACAGGTTCATTGCCTGCCGGCGCGGCATTTTTCGGGACGTTTGTTTGAATGCCGCACGTTATGGGCATCTTTTTTGGTTGATTGCGGCGGGTATAAGTTGTATATAGGGGGAGATTCGGGATACGATGACCATTACCGCCTGATTGGGGAAAAGTTTGGAAGTGTAGATTTGGCTTTGCTAGAGGCTGGACAATATGATAAAAACTGGCGTTATATTCACGAACATCCGGAAGAATTTATTAAATCGGCAACTGATTTGCGAGCGGTGAGAGTGTTGCCGGTTCATAATTCAAAATTTTCAATCTGCAATCATCCGTGGTATGAGCCTTTGGATAAGATAACCGAGCTTGCAAAGGGTACAAATTTGCATATTGTGACACCTAAAATCGGCGAAATTGTTTTTCTTAAAGATAATGCGCAGCAATTTTCTGATTGGTGGCGAAAAATTAAATGAATTATTATGTATAACTTAAAAAAGGATAAGATATGAAAAAAATCATGTTTATTATTATGATGTTAGGTCTAACATCTTGTGTATGGGCGGCAGACAATTCTTCTGCTCAGATGACATTATCGGCCTTGTGGCTGACGGCTTTTTTGACTGCGGTGGTACATACAATTGCCGGTCCGGATCATTATTTGCCGTTTATTGCAATTGCCAAGAGCCGAGGCTATAGTTTGAAGAAAACATTGCTTTGGACTTTTGTCTGCGGAGTGGGGCATATCGGCAGTGCTTTGCTGATTGCGTTGGTATTTGTGTATTTGTCACATTTATTGACCGAAACACAATTTGCATGGATTGAGGACAATCGTTCTGAT
>CADBMA010000077.1 GCA_902795665.1 uncultured Rhodospirillales bacterium | reverse complement strand
GAACAATTATTGTCCTCGGCTCTTGCGAGTTCGGTCTCTCTTTCTCATCCCAATACAAAAAACCGCCCCAAAAGGGCGGCTTTCTGCATTGGGGCGAAAGATGAGACTCGAACTCACGACATTCGGTACCACAAACCGACACTCTAACCAACTGAGCTACTTTCGCCATTGACTGTATGCGTTTTTACACAATCTTATAGCAACTGTCAAGATAAAAAATATCAGCGATGAAACAATTTATCAATATCTTTCAACTTTAACTCAATATATGTCGGGCGGCCATGATTGCACTGACCGGAATATGGAGTTTTTTCCATATCACGCAGTAGACGATTCATTTCAGCCAAATTTAAGCTCCGCCCTGCCCGAACTGAGCCATGACAAGCCATAGTTGCGCAAAAAGTATTAATCTTTTCATCCAGCGCAAAATCTTTGCCCCATTCGTTTATTTGTTCTGCCAAATTATGCACCAATTCTTTAACATTGCAATCGGCAATCAAAGCCGGAACCTCGCGCACAATAACCGCAGTGGTTCCAAATTCTTCAATTTCCAATCCCATTTGCGCTAAATTGTCAGCATAATCCAATAGTGCCGTTTTTTCAGATAAATTCAAGTCAACAACTTCCGGAATCAGCAACATTTGAGTTGGAATTTTGTCCTTGGCTGCCATTGCGGCCTTAAACTTTTCCATTACAATGCGTTCATGGGCGGCGTGTTGATCAACAATAATCACGCTGTCTTGTGTCTGCGATATGATATAGATGTTATGAAACTGGGCTTTTGCCATTCCCAAAGGTCCGATATCGCTTGCAATATCTTCGGCTTCTTCGGTCTTGACCGAAAGTGCGCTTTGCAAAAAAGGAATATTGGCATCTTGGGTAATTTTACGCGCCGGCGCATGATTTGATGATAAATTGCGCAGTTGAAAATTGGATGTGCTTAAATTGTTATCATGTAAAAACATCATACTTTCAGTTTGTGGCGGCAAATTATCCAGAAAACGTGGCAAATTTTCCGGTTTGGCAGCCTGCATGCTGCCACGAGTGAGCGCATTGCGAATAGCTGTTATCAATAATCCGCGCACTGCATTAGCATCAAAAAAACGCACTTCGGCTTTTGTGGGATGGACATTAACATCAACAAGCTCCGGATTTATATCCAAAAACAAGGCGCAAAGCGGATATCTGCCAATTTCTAAAACTCCTTGATATGCGGCTTTTATGGCTCCCAATAGCATTTTATCCCGCACCGGACGGTTATTGACAAACAAATATTGTGAGAGCGAATTGGCTTTGCTATAAGTTGGAAGACTGACAAATCCGCTGATTTTTAGCTCTGCCTTTTCGGCGCTTATTAATAACGAATTTTCCTCAAATTCACGTCCCAAAATATCACCGATACGCTTTAATCGGGCATCAAACAATTCTCCCTGACAGGCATTAAGTGCTATTTTTTTCTTTTTGTCATCATAAAGATAAAAAGAAACTTGAGGGTTGGCCAATGCAATGCGATTGATGATATCAACACATTGTGCGGTTTCGCTGGCTCCGGTTTTTAAAAACTTAAGCCTTGCCGGTGTGGCATAAAACAAGTCGCGGACTTCAATGCGTGTACCAAAATTTGCTGCAGTGGGCATGGTTTTGTTCACCACACCGCCATTTACTTCAATTTTCCATGCGCTATCTGCGTTTTTGGGGCGTGAGGTAATGCATAATTTTGCTACCGATGCAATTGAAGGTAAAGCTTCGCCGCGAAATCCCAAGAAGTTTATATGAAACAAATCTTCATCAGGCAATTTTGAGGTTGCATGACGCTCTACCGCCAGTGAAAGCTCTTCTGCCGTCATGCCTTTGCCGTCGTCGCTGACCACAATCAAACTTTTGCCGCCGTCCACCAGAGTAATTTCAATTGATTTTGCTCCCGCGTCAATGGCATTTTCAACCAGTTCTTTAACCACTGATGACGGGCGCTCGATAACTTCGCCGGCAGCAATCTGATTGACAAGATTATCAGGAAGAATGCGGATAGTCATACATTTATTTCCTTATTTTTTTGATTATGGCGATAAGATTGCCGGTGGAACTATCGTGTTCTATATGAGCATGGCCTTGTAACTCGGGCAAAATGCTTAAAGCCATTTGTTTGCCGAGTTCAACCCCCATTTGATCAAAAGAGTTAATATTCCAGATAATTCCCTGAACAAAAACTTTGTGCTCATACATTGCCACCAACATACCCAGCATATACGGATCAACTTTGCGGATTATGATGGTGTTGGTGGGGCGATTGCCTGCAAAACTCTTGTATTTTTTTAAGCGATTAACTTCTTCTTTGCTTTTGCCGGCTTTGGTAAGTTCTTCGGCGGCTTCTTTAACTGTTTTTCCGCGCATTAAAGCTTCGCCCTGAGCCAGAGCATTGGCAATCAAAATTTCATGATGCTCACCAATTTCGTTATGTGAAATTGCCGGTACAATTAAATCTAACGGCACAATTTTGGTTCCCTGATGCAAGAGCTGGAAAAATGAGTGCTGAACATCTGTTCCGGCACCGCCGAATAAAATCGGTCCGGTTTCATATTTGATAAAATTATTATTCAAATCAACGGATTTTCCATTGCTTTCCATATCAAGTTGCTGCAAATATTTCGGCAAAAAGCGCAAATCTTGGTCATATGGTATAATTCCCTGCTCTCGATAACCGAAGAAATTGTTATACCAAACGCCTAATAAGGCCAAAATGACCGGAATGTTGTGTTCAAAATCGGTGTTTTTGAAATGCATATCCATTTCATGGGCGCCATCAAGCATTTTTTCAAAATTGTCCATACCAATCATTAAGGCAATGGATAAGCCTACTGCCGACCACATTGAATATCTGCCGCCGACAAAATTCCAAAATTCAAACATATTATCGGTATTGATGCCAAATTTTGACACTTCTTCAGCATTGGTGGATACAGCTACAAAATGTTTGGCCACTGCGGGTTCACCCAAAGCATCAACCAGCCATTTGCGACATGTATGAGCATTGGTAAGTGTTTCAATAGTGGTAAAAGTTTTTGAAACTACGACAAATAATGTGGTTTCGGGATCAACTTCGGCAAAAACATCTTCGCAAGCTGAGCCGTCAATATTGGAAATAAAATAACATTTCATATCTTTAGCCCAATATTCTTTCAGTGCCGCGGTGGCCATGAACGGTCCCAAATCGGACCCGCCGATACCAATGTTGACGATATTGGTAAGCTTTTTACCGGTTGCACCGCGAAAATCACCAAAACGAACCGCTTCGGTAAACTTTTTAATTTTGTTCAAAACTCCGTTAATGTCGGGCATTATATCTTGTCCATCAACATAAATCGGGGTATTGGAGCGATTGCGCAAAGCAACGTGCAGCACTGAACGATTTTCGGTTTGGTTGATTTTGGCGCCGGAGAACATAGCTTCAATTTTTTCTTTTAACTTAACTTCTTTGGTTAAGTCAAGCAAATATCTAATTGTTTTTTCATTTATTTTATTTTTTGAATAATCAAGGTATAAATTTCCAAGATTGATTGTATATTTTGATGACCGAGTTTTATCTTTGGCAAACAAATCTTTCATTTCATCATTTTTGTGCCAGCGGTAGTGAGAAGCAAGTTTTTTCCATGCGTGGGTTTTATTTATCGGTTTGTTCATTACCATTCCTTTCATTTAATTTTGCGCCAAGGTTAATAATAACAAGCTTTTCAGGAGAAAAATATTGTTTTGCAACTTTATTCACTCTTTCTAAGGTTACTTTTTCAATATATATATTTCTTTTTTGGAGAAAATCCGCCCCTAAATCTTGGCGCTGCATATTGGCTAAAATAGAAGCCAAACTGCTGATATCGTCAAAACGAAGATTATATGAACTTTGCAGATAATTTTTGGCGAACTTCAACTCTTTATTGCTAATACCTTTTTGCCCCATTATATTCCATTCATTAATGAAAATTTCTTGCATACGGGCAAAATTGTCAGGTGTTGTCGAAAATCCTCCGACCAAATGCGGTGACTTTTGCAACAAGGACAATCCTGTATATGCTCCATAGGTCAGTCCTTCTTTTTCGCGGGCAGATTGATTGATGCGTGAATTAAGTCCGGCGCCGCCAAAAATATAATTGGCTATATACAAGGGGTAAAAATCTTTATCCAAACGCGAAACAGACGGAGCTATAATTGTCGATAAAATCTGAGGCGCCGCCTTGTCTTCAATGTTTTCAATCCGAAAAGAGAAATCAACCGAGGGAGATGAAATATCTTTGCTTTTTCTCTCATTAGGCAATGCACTGAAAATTTTATCAATAAGCTGCTCGGCCTCAGTTTTGGATATATCACCGGCAATGCCTATAAATAGTTTATCTTTGGTGAAATTGCGGCTCAAAAAATCGCTGATATCTGCGGCTTTTATCGATTTTACACCCTCAATCGTACCCAAAACCGAAGTTCCGTAGCCATGATGTTTAAATATTTTGCCGGATACAGCTTCTTTAAGCCGGCCGGAAGGACTTTCACGCAAGCGGGCTATCTTTTGCAAAGTTTGTTGCTGAACGCGCTGTAAGGCATTATATTCAATACGCGGTTCAAATAAGGTTTGACGCAACAGCTCAATTGCGCGCGGCAGATTATCTTTTATTGTCAATAACCGCCCGCTGAAATCATCTTTATCGACACTATAATTAATGTCTATTGCATATTTTTCCAACTCTTCTTTGAAATGAAAATCATCAAGATTTCCGGCTCCTTCTGTCAGCATTTGCGCACTTAGATTGGCCAACCCTTTTTTGTTATCTGCATCATAAGCGGAGCCGCTGTCTGCAAAAATAAATTCCATACTGATTATCGGGTTTTCATTATTATGAATAAAATATGCTTTTATACCGCTATTAGGAGCGATTATTTCTTCAACCTTTGCATTAAAAGTGCGGCCTTTTAGTATTGAATTATCTATAATTTTATCAATATTGACTGAGCGGGTGTAAAACCATGCTCCGACAATTAACAATATGATAAGTATTAATAACCACCCTCGATGGCGTTTTTGAGCATAATGCGGTCGTCGGCTCATCTTTTATCTCCTTCCGGTTCAACAATACCCTCAACTTGAGCCGGTTTTTGCAGCATCATCGCGGCATTTTTAACATCGGCAAGGCTAACCTGCTTGATATTATCGGCATAATTTTCAATTTCGGCATCGCTCATTCCGGCCAGTGCCAGCATTCCGACTATTTGGGCGGCATCTTGAGGATTGTCCTTCACATATACCAAACCGGTAAGCATTTGCGTTTTAACTCTTTCTAGCTCTTGATTGTTTAAGTTTTTAAGAGCTGAAGTTACAGCATCATCAATTTCGCGCAACAGCGCATTGACCGTAACGCCTTTGGCGGGCGTTGCACTGATTGTAAAGCTGCCGCCGCCAAGCGAAGTATAATTGTAGTCGGTGCTGATGGTTGTTGCAATTTTGCGTTGCACGACCAAATTGTCATAAAGTTTAGAGGTTTCGCCCTCACCCAGATATTTTGATAATACCATATAGGCATAAATTTGCTCTTTTCCTGAATTGTATGACGGTGCCGCATATTTGCGTAAAACTCTGGATATTTCTATATCAGGCAATTTCATACTCAAACTGATTGAAGTTTGTCCGACATTTTCTGCCGGAAGTTTGTTGTTAGATTTGCCATGCGGAGGAATTGCCCCGTAATATTTCTCAGCCAGCTTGTAGGCAACATCAGGCTCAATATTGCCGGCTATAACCAAAATGGCATTGTTGGGATTGTAATATTTTTTATATATTGATTTTACATCTTTGATTTTAAGCTTGAGAATTTCTTCTTCTGTTCCGGTGATGGGACGGCTGTATGGATGAGTTTGCCAAAAAGCTCTTTGAACAGCTTCATGAAAGCGATACAGAGGATTGTTTTCAACAACCTGTTTACGTTCTTGGAATACTATTTGTCTTTCAGTTTCAAAGCTTTTGTTGTCTATTGTCAGATTTTTCATTCTATCTGCTTCTAGAAACATTGCCAGCTCTAGCCGGCTGATATCTATAAATTGATGATAAACCGTCATATCTTGGGACGTAAAAGCATTGCTATCTGCTCCGTTTTCTTCCATAATGCGATTAAAATCTTGCCCTTTTATTTTTTTTGTGCCGCGAAACATGAGATGTTCCAATAAATGGGCTGATCCGCCTTTGCCGATTTTTTCATCTGCAGCACCGACCTTGTACCATAGCATATGTTTGGCTATCGGCGCCTTGTGATTGGGGATAACAATTAAGCGCATTCCGTTGTTTAAGGTATATCCGCTCAGACCAAACAGTTCTGCCTTTGATGTTTTAGAAACAACCAAAGACATTGTGCAAAGCATCAGGATAAGAAGCAATTTTTTTTTCAAAACAAGCTCCTATGCTTTATTTAGCGGCTTGTTCCATTGGTACTACCGGACGCAGATTATAATTGGGAGGCAGTATCAATTCTTCTTTTGAAACAGCACCCGAAGCATCAGGTGTCTTTTTTTCCAAGCCTAAATCTTTTTTAGTCATTCCGCAAGCGCCAATCATTAATAAAATTGTGACTAACAAAAGTTTTTTCATTGTTTGTTTTCTCCTTTTTTAGCATTACAAATTCCATCAATTAAAATAATTGCCGCACCGATACAAATCATGCTGTCTGCAAGATTGAACGCCGGCCAATGATAGTCAATAATATAAAAATCCAGAAAATCGAACACGGCACCAAAACGCAACCGATCAATAACATTGCCCAAAGCGCCGCCGATTATCATTCCCAAGGCAATTTTTGTCGGTAAAGATTTTTCGTTTTTGAGCCACCATAACATCATGGCAATAATCAGCAATGCAACTATTGATAAAACTATTGTCCCTGCATTGCCGTTGCTGCTGAACATTGAAAAACTGACACCGGTGTTCCAAGCGTTGACCACATTGAAAAAAGGCCAAACTTTTATATAATTATATGTTCCAAGCACATAGTTAAGCACCAGATATTTTGATAGCTGGTCCAAAATTGTCACAATACAAGCAATACTAAGCCCTATAAGCATTATAATCTCCGTGTTTGCAGTTATTATATATGTAATTTTATTGATACAAAGCACAAAATCAAATCTATGCAACGAAATCTTTGCAACTATGGTTTAGAATGTTTGTATATATTATATAAATTGCCGGATAAATCTTTCCACAAAAATTCTCCGTTTTCCATAACTATATAGCCATGCCAGCTATCTGCCTTGGGCAAAGAAACCGACCCCGGATTCATATAAACATAATTTTCATATTCGATACAATCCGGAATATGTGTATGGCCGTTAAGCAGTATATCGCCTTTATACAAAGGCGGAAGATGGTGCGGATTGTAAATATGTCCGTGAGTGGCAAAAATGGTTGATGATCCCTCTGCCAATAAAACATAATCTGACATAATCGGAAACTCAAGAACCATTTGATCTACTTCAGAGTCACAATTGCCGCGAACACAGATTATTTGTTCTTTTTTAGAGTTAAGCATTTCGGCAACGGTTTTTGTATTGTATTGCAGGGTCAAATCGTTGCGTGGACCATGATATAAAATATCGCCCAAAAGCAGCAATCTGTCTCCGCGTTCGCGCTGATATGCCTCAAGTAATTTACGGCAATAATATTCTGAACCATGAATATCTGAAGCAATAATCCATTTCATTTTGATACCTCTCTAGAACAACAACAACTTTGCAAGTCCCAAAAAGATGAAATATCCGCCGGAATCGGTGCAGGCAATAAGAAAAACTCCCGATGAAATTGCCGGATCAATTTTTAATTTATTGAGTGTGAGCGGAATTAAAATACCGGCCAGACTGGCAACCGTAAGATTGCAGAGCATTGCCAGTGCAATGATATAACTTATGGTTATTTGTTCCGGCACCCAGAGATAAACGGCAACACCAATCATTAAAGCAAACAGCATACCATTATACAGACCAACCATAAACTCTTTGCCTACCATTCTCAGCGCGTTACGGGAGTTTAGCTCTTTGGTGGCCAAAGATCTTACTACAACGGCTAAAGTTTGTTGTCCGGTTGTTCCTCCCATAGAAGCCACAATCGGCATTAATACTGCCAAAATGGACAACTGAGCAATAATATCTTGAAAACCGCCGACAACCGAGGCAGCAATAATTGTGGCAAACAAATTGGTTACCAGCCAAATGGAGCGGGATTTGAAAATATCAAAAACCGAGCGATAAACGTCGCCGCTTTCCGCGCCGGCAATTCCCATAATGTCTTCATTTGCTTCTTCGTGGATAATTTCAATTACATCGTCAACATTAATCACACCGATAAGACGTCCTTTGGCATCGACCACCATTGCAGACATCCACCCATATTCACGAAACATATGAGCTACTTCTTCTTGATCGGTATGGACATCAATGGGAACAACTTCTCCGTTCATAACCGCATTGAGAGATACATCTCCTTTGGAACGCAAAAGTTTATCAAGCGAAATTTCGCCGGTAGGACGCAGTGTTTTTTCATCTACTAAAAATATTGTATAAAATTCGTCAGGAAGTTCGTCATTATTAAGCAGATAACGTTTAGCTTGCTTGACGCTCCAGCTATCCGGCATACTGACAAAATCACGCGACATAATACGTCCGGCCGAATCTTCGGGATAATTAAGCGAAGACTGGACTTGATATTGCAGTTCAGGATTTAAGCGCTGAATGATTTGCTCTTGTTCTTCATCGTCCATATTTTCAAGGATTTCAACCGCGTCATCAGAATCAAGCTCGTTAACAATGTTAACGATTTGCTGTTCGTCCAAGCTTTCAAGAACCTGTTCCTGAACCACCTCATTGAGTTCCGGAATAACGGCAGGGTCAATTTTATCACCAAGAATTCCTATTAGCTTTCGGCGGTGAGCAATATCCAGAACCTCAATTAATTTAGCCAAGTCATATTCATCAAGTCCGGCAACAATTTTTTTGACATGAATATCGTCATCTTCGTTTAATCCGATAATAATCGAATTAACGAATTTTGGACCCAATCCCAGATAGGTCTGCATTTCTTTACGTTTTTGTTTGGTAGAAAAACGGCTGCCGAATTTGCGCCTTGCCATGGAGGTATGTTTTTTGTTTTTCTTGGCCATTTTATACCTCCTTTGCTAAAAATTATTTATTGGGCAAACCTCATAAAGTTAAACTGGTGCGGCTGAGAAGACTTGAACTTCCAAGAGCTT
>CADBMA010000076.1 GCA_902795665.1 uncultured Rhodospirillales bacterium | reverse complement strand
TATTGCAAAAAATCAATTGCAAAACAAACGCTTGTGCAAAACTTGTCAAAACAAAATAAAAACCCCGCAAAAAGCAGGGTTTTGGTTATTAAATCAGCGATTGTATTTGCGGGGTTTGCGATATTTATGTTTTGGTTGCTCAATGTTGGCAACGGCAGATTTTTTGGACTGGCAATATTCGTCCAAAGCGGCTGTGACAACCGCACCAAACAAAACAACCGCCCAAGACAGGTACATCCAGATGAGAAAAATCGGAATAATTGCCAAAGCTCCGTACAGGGTTGAATAAGTGGAGTTGGACATTACAAAAGAGCCAAACCCTAAACGCAAAAACCAAAATAAAATTACAGCAACTACGGCACCGCAAAAGGCGTTGAGCAGCGGTATCTTTTTGTTGGGAACCAAAACATATACCAACATTAAGGTCAAGATGGTCATGAGCGGCGGAATGGCATAGCTGAAAAACAACTTGGTGGTGGCACCGTCAGAAACGAATCGCTGCAATGTGTACAAATAACCACGCATTGAAAACGCGGTGCCCAAAAGCAACGGCCCCAAAGTGATGACCGTCCAATATAAAGTGACCTTGGTGGCAATGCGCCGCGGCTGCGTGACCTTGAATATGTAATTGAAACTGTCTTCAATGGTTGAAAGCAGCATGATGGCCGTGACAGCAATGCCGCTGACACCAACCGCTCCAAGCTGTCCGGAGTTGCTGACAATTTTGGAAAGATATTGACTGATTTGGTCCTCAAATGAGGGAGTGAGATTTTGAAACAAAAAATCTGCTAATTGGCTGCGAATGCCGTCAAAAACCGGAAATGCCGAAAAAATGGCAATGCCAATCGCAATGACCGGAACCAGCGCAATGAGAGAGGTATATGCCAGCGATGATGCAACCCTGAAAACCGCATCAGCCTTGGCGCGCTTGAATAAAAAACGGACGAAATCAATGATAAAATATATTTTGGTGATAATGCAGTCCTTTATGTTCATAATCGACTCCAAATGAAAAAAATGGTTTACAAAATGTCTTAAATCTTATAAAAAATCAGACAAAGCTACTTAATATACTAATTTGACAACAAAAGCAAAGGAAAAATAAATGATTAATAACGGGCTGTTAATGAGCGGCAAAAAAGGTTTGGTTATGGGACTGGCTAATGATAAGTCAATTGCTTGGGGAATTGTACAGGCTCTGAATGCGCAAGGAGCGCAATTGGCCATTTCATATCAAAATGATGTATTGCAAAAAAGAGTTGAGCCTTTGGCGGCTCAGCTGGATAGAGAACCGCTGCTGATTAAGTGCGATGTTTCCGACTCTGATAGCGTCGAATCGTGCTTTAAGGAGTTGGGAGAAAAATGGGGCAAGATTGATTTTGTGGTTCATGCTATTGCTTTTTCAGACAAAAATGAGCTGAAAGGACGCACCATTGATACTTCGCTGCCAAACTTTTTGAACACAATGCATATTTCGTGCTATTCGTTTTTGGAGACTTGCCGCTGTGCTTCGTCTATTATGAATGAAAACGGCTCAATTGTAACCCTGACATATATGGGAGCAGAAAGAGTTTTGCCAAATTATAATATTATGGGTGTGGCAAAAGCAGCTTTGGAAGCCTCAGTTCGTGCTGCTGCCGTTGATATGGGCGTGCAGGGGGTGAGAGTTAATGCAATATCCGCCGGACCAATTAAGACTTTGGCAGCTTCGGGAATCGGAGATTTTCGCAAAATATTGCACTGGAACGAGCTTAATGCTCCGCTGCGTCGCAATGTTACTCAGGACGAAGTTGGAAATATGGCTTTGGCTTTGCTGTCTGATTTGGGCTCGGCCGTTAGCGGTGAGGTTGTACACGTTGATGCCGGATATCATGCTATTGGAATGATTAATCTGGATAATTCGCAAGAATGTGGAAAACTGCTCATTGAAGGCTAAGCATACAAAAGTTGTTGAGAGTGTT
Source organism: uncultured Rhodospirillales bacterium (assembly GCA_902795665.1). GTDB lineage: Bacteria > Pseudomonadota > Alphaproteobacteria > RF32 > CAG-239 > JAFUYI01. Next base: position 5,546 of record CADBMA010000076.1, on the reverse strand, counting down.
GAGCCATTGATAAACAATGGCTCTGTTTTTTGAATAAAAGAGGTAAAAATGGCAATAGATACACAAATGGTCAAAAAAATCGCTTTTTTATCGCATTTGAAAGTTGAAGACGATAAAATTGCCGGAACTGCGCAGGAATTTGATAAAATTTTGGATTGGGTGGGGCAACTGAGCGAAGTTGACACCACAGATGTCAGACCTTTGTCGGCGGTTAATGATATTGATTTGATTTGCCGCAAAGATGAGGTGACAGAAGGCAATCAGGCCGATAAAATTTTGAAAAATGCTCCGGTGGCAGAATATGACTATTTTGTGGTGCCGAAGGTGGTGGAGTGAAAGCAATGACCGATATTACAAAACTTACAATTGCCGAAACCTTGGGCGGATTGAAAAATAAACAATTTAGCGCAACAGATTTGACCAAGGCCTATTTAAAGTCAATGGAAGATAATCGCGATCTTAATGCATATGTTTTGGAAACGCCGGAGGTGGCTTTGGCGCAAGCCGCACAATCAGATGCCCATTATGCCGCCGGCACGGCTCGTGATTTGGAGGGAATTCCGCTGGGAATTAAAGATTTGTTCTGCACCAAGAACATTAGGACCACCGCTTGTTCGCATATATTGGATAATTTTGTTCCTCAATATGAGTCAACGGTGACGGCAAATTTATTTAATGCCGGGGCAATTTGTCTGGGAAAATTGAATTTGGATGAATTTGCAATGGGTAGCAGTACCGAGAACAGTTTTTTTGGTTCGACGATAAATCCGTGGCAATACGAGCGTAAATTGGTGCCCGGCGGATCATCAGGCGGTTCGTCAGCGGCAGTGGCGGCTAATATGTGTGCGGCTGCGACCGCTACCGATACGGGAGGGTCTATTCGTCAACCGGCAGCTTTTTGCGGTGTTACAGGAATTAAGCCGACATATGGTCGTTGCTCTCGTTACGGGGTTATAGCATTTGCATCATCGTTGGATCAACCTGGTCCAATTGCCAAAGATGTTAGAGATTGTGCAATATTGCTGAAATCTATGGCCGGACATGATGTAAAAGATGCAACTTCGGTCGATATGAAAGTGCCAGATTTTGCCGCCGTGATCGGGCAGAGCGTTAGAGGGATGAAAATCGGAATACCGGCAGAGTATCGTCCGCAAGGTTTGAATGAGGAAATGGTCGGTTATTGGGACAAAGGAATTGAAATGTTACGCCAAGCAGGGGCGGAAATTGTTGATATATATTTACCGCATACCAAATATGCATTACCGACTTATTATATTATTGCTCCGGCGGAAGTATCATCGAATTTGGCACGCTATGATGGTGTGCGCTATGGGCTGCGGGTTGACGGTAAAAGTTTGGACGATATGTATATCAATACCCGAAGTGCCGGTTTCGGCAAGGAAGTTAAACGCCGAATTATGATCGGTACATATGTATTATCGGCGGGATATTATGATGCTTACTATCGGAAGGCGCAAAAAATCCGTCGTTTGATTCGCAACGATTTTATTGAGGCTTTCAAGCTGTGTGATGTAATTTTAACCCCGACGACACCGACAACGGCTTTTCCGATTGGGGATAAATCAATGTCGGAAAATCCGATTAATATGTGGCTGAATGACGTGTTTACGGTGTCGGTAAATTTGGCCGGTCTTCCAGCGATGAGTTTGCCAATCGGATTATCGGCAGATGGCTTACCTCTGGGATTGCAATTGATTGGGCGTGCTTTTGATGAAGAAACAATTTTTAAGACGGCAGCAGTGCTGGAAAAAGAAGCAAAATTTGAAAGGCTGAAATAATGATATTGGAAGGTAAAACAGGAAAATGGGAAGTTATCTGCGGCTTGGAAATACATTGCCAGATAATTTCAAAATCAAAGATTTTCAGCGGTGCATCAGCCAAATTCGGGGATGATGCCAATCAGAGTGTTTCGTTTGTAGATGCTGGAATGCCGGGAATGTTGCCGACTTTGAATGAAGAATGCGTGCGACAGGCAGTAAAAACCGGACTTGGACTGCGGGCGGTCATTAATAAATATTCTGAATTTTCGCGCAAAAATTATTTTTATGCCGATTTGCCACAGGGTTATCAGATTACGCAGTTTGTACATCCGATTGTTGGTGAAGGTGTGGTGACTATTGATCTGGATGACGGTTCAACCAAAGATATCAGAATTGAGCGCCTGCATATTGAACAGGATGCAGCCAAGTCAATCCACGATATGTCGCCGACCAAAAGCTTTATTGATTTAAACCGTTGCGGCGTTGGATTGATGGAAATTGTGACCAAGCCGGATTTTCGCTCGCCGGAAGAAGCCGGAGCCTTTTTGAAAAAACTGCGTTCAATTGTGCGCTATTTGGGAACTTGTGACGGCAATATGAATGAAGGTTCAATGCGCTGTGATGCCAGTATTTCGGTGCGCCCACTCGGAGAAGACGAGTTGCGCCCAAGAGCCGAAATTAAAAACGTCAATTCGGTAAAATTTGCGATGCAGGCGATTGAGTATGAGGCAAAGCGTCAGGTGGAAGTATATGAAAACGGCGGAGAAATAGAGCAAGAAACTCGTCAATTTGATGCGACTACCGGTACAACCAAGTTTATGCGCAAAAAAGAATTTGCCAATGATTATCGCTATTTTCCGGAGCCGGATTTGCCGCCATTGGTTTTGAGTGATGAATTTATTGAGGAAATTCGTCGCAATCTGCCGGAATTGCCAGATGCTAAAAAGGTGCGCTTTATGGAAACTATGGGGTTGACCAAGTATGATGCCTCGATTATTTGCGAAAACAAAGAAGTGGCAGAGTTTTTTGAACAAGCAGCCGCCGGTCATGACGGTAAAAAAGTGGCCAACTGGCTGATGGGTGATTTCTTTGCGATGTTGAATCGTAAAAATCTGACAATTGAAAATTCGCCGGTAAGCGCGGAAAATCTCGGCAAGTTGGTTGAATTGGTTGAAAATAATGTTATTTCAGGAAAAACAGCCAAAGATGTGTTTGAGATTATGGCTGAAAGCGGTGAAAATCCGGAAAAAATTGTTGAAGAAAAAGGACTTAAACAAGTTACCGATACCGGAGCTATTGAAGCCATTGTCGATAAGGTTATTGCCAGCAGCCCCGATAATGTTGCGGCTTATCGTAACGGAAAAGTTGCGTTGCGCGGATGGTTTGTGGGACAAGTGATGAAAGAATCACAAGGCAAAGCAAATCCGCAAGTGGTAAATGAGCTGCTTAATCGTAAATTGTAAAACAAAACCCCGCTGTAAGAGGCGGGGTTTTCGATTTTTTTATCTTTTGAAAATAAGCCGGAGATAGTCAATTGCAAATACTATGGCAATAAATAGCAATGAACGTATGCACAATGTATATAATCCCAATTTGGCTAATGAAGAGTGAATGTAGATATGATAAACTAATGCGGTGCAAAATGCGGCAGCAGTGATTGCCGGCCAATAATATTTGTATCGTGAAAAAATAAAAGCGCAAACAACGGCAGATGCCCATATCGGCCACTCATTGATGTGACCTTTAAGAGAAATAACAATGCCGGTTATTGCTTTTATATTTAATAAAAAAGCGGCGGCAATAACAACCAATGCGGATATTAATATTACGAAATAAAGATTTTTTCTAGTCATGGATTTTGTCCTTTAAAAATTTTTTCTGACATACTATCATGCTAAAAATATTTAGCAATAAAATATTTTTTTCGTTATATGTCTTTAATATTGCTTTACGAGCTGTAAAATTTGATATACAATGGCGCCAAATTTGATTAAGGAAAAAAATGAGTACTTTGAATTTTATAAAATTGGGAACAATATCAGCAGCAATATTGTGTATTGTTTCTTGCGGGAGTTCATCTCCGGATATAACCGATCCACCGCAAAAACAAGCGGCGGCCATTATTAATCAAGGAGGAGCCTATAAAGTTGGTAATCCTTACAAAATTCTTGGTCGTTGGTACTATCCTAAAGAAGACTATAACTACAAAGAAGTAGGAACAGCATCTTGGTATGGACCTGATTTTCATTCCAAGCGCACGGCTAATGGCGAAAAGTATGATATGCATAGTTTAACCGCTGCCCATCGTACACTGCCGCTGCCATCAATTGTGCGTGTTACAAATTTGGAAAACGGGCGCTCGTTGGTAGTTAGGGTTAATGATCGTGGTCCATATGCACGAAACCGTATTATTGATGTGTCTAAAAAAGTTGCGCAATTGTTGGGTTTTTTGGAGCAAGGAACAGCCAAAGTTCGGGTGGAGATACTTGAAAAAGAAAGTAAAAATTTGAAAGCTGCTCTAACCGGCAGTCCGATGTATGCAGATGTAAATGCTGCTCCGGTTACCAAGATTCAAAGTCAGGCTATTACTCCGATTGCCGGATCAACGATAGCCGCAAATTCTGCGGTGACAACATCAGCGTCGGCGGTTGCGGCTGCGGATATAGAATATAATAATTTTGTGCCAGATTATGATTATAATCCTGGATATGATGCCAACCAAGAAAATGTGCAAGAGGCAGGGCGATATTATGTTCAGGCCGGAGCTTTTAGCAACAAAGAATCGGCAACAAATTTAGCTAAAAAGCTGCAACAATTCGGGCCAGCTAAGGTGATGGCGGCAAATGTAAACGGCAAACTTTTTTATAGAGTTAGAGTTGGCGCTTATATTGAGCATTCACAGGCTTTGAATGTTCAATCGCAAATTCGGGATTATGGAATTCCTGCGGCTCATATTGTAGAAGATTAGGGGTAAGAAATGAGATTTTATACATTGTTATCAGCTGCGGCTTTGGGGGCGATGTTTATGACCACGGCGCAAGCTATTGAAACAAAAGCTAAAAATGCCATATTAATGGACTATGATACCGGAGAATATCTTTATGTGAAAGATGCTTTTGTTCCGGTTCCTCCGGCATCTATGAGCAAATTGATGACAGTTTATCTTTTGTTTGAAAAGATAAAAGATGGTTCTTTGTCGCTTGAGGATACTTTTACAGTTAGCGAAAACGCATGGAGAAAAGGCGGAGCCAAAAGCGGAAGCTCGACAATGTTTTTGCCGATTGGAGATAAAGTTTCGGTTGAAAACCTAATTAAGGGGATATTGATTCAGTCGGGTAATGATGCTTGTATTGTTGTGGCTGAAAATATTGCCGGTTCGGAAGAAGATTTTGCCGTGATGATGAATCAAAAAGCTGCAGAATTGGGATTGAAGAATTCACATTTTGATAATTCTACGGGTTTGCCATCGCCAGATCATAAAATGTCAGTAGAAGATTTGGCAAAATTAGCCAGATTGCTGATTAAGGAATTTCCGGAATTTTATCCGATTTTTGCTCAAAAAAGTTTTACATATCATAATATTTTGCAAGGCAACCGCAATCCGCTTTTGTATAGCATGCCGGATGCTGATGGACTTAAGACCGGACATACCGAAGAAGCAGGTTTTGGTCTTACGGCCTCTGCTAAAAGAGGAAATCGCCGGATTATAGGAGTTATGAACGGCATGAGCTCAAATAAAGAACGCTCAGAAGAGGCTGAAAAGTT
>CADBMA010000075.1 GCA_902795665.1 uncultured Rhodospirillales bacterium | reverse complement strand
TGGTAATGATCGGCTTGTTTTCTTTCAAAAGTCCGAGAGTGTCTGATAGCGGAGAATGGGTTGATTATGATCAATATATGAGTGCGGTTTCTCCAATTGAAGAATTGGGGTTGCCGGTTGATGAATGCGGATTGCTGATGGTAAGCTGATGAAAGATATTATCCAAGAAAATAAAGGGATTATCCGCGCGGTAATCCGCCGTGTTACCGGAACATATAATGAAGATATTGAGCAAGAAGTATATATCAAAACTTGGCGCAATATGAATAATTATCAAGAACAGGGCAAATTCAAACAATGGTTATGTACTTTGACAGCAAATGTTTGCCGTGACTATTTTCGCTCCAAGACTGTACGCGAAAGAGCAGCAGAAATAACAGATGACGAAGTACTGAACAATATTGCAGATACTAATTCACAAGAAGAAGCTATCGATGCAAAAAAACGCCAAAAGCTTATCTTGAAGGCAGTAGATGATTTGCCGTATAAAATGCGCAAAGTTATTATAATGCACGAGTTTGAGGATATGCCTTTAGAACAAATTGCTCAAAAACTTAATGTTCCGCTCGGAACAATAAAATCCAGAATGTTTAACGCTCGTAAAATTTTAAGTGAAAAACTAGCATATTTAAAAGGAGAATGAAAATGAATACAAAAATGTTAATGTTGACTTGTGCCTCGATACTGATGTTTGGTATGGGCAACTCTTTTGCTAATGATTTGTCCGATTCTGATGCTCAAACACCCCCGCGCCATGAAATGCAAATGCACCACAAAGGAGGAGAACGTCATAAAATGCATGGAATGCGTGGTAAAAAACTTGCCGAAAAACTTGGCTTAAGCGAAGAACAGCGCCAAAAAGCCGAAGCAATCCGCAAGGCAGATTTTGAAAAGATGAAGCCTTTGATGGAGCAAATGAAAGAATTGCGCGAAAAAATGGATAATATGCGCAAAGAAAATATGAAAGCTTTTGAAGAAATTTTAACACCTGAACAAAAAGAAAAATTTGAACAGATGAAAAAAGAACGCTCCGAAAAAATGGCTCGCGCCAAAAAAGAAGGCAAACATCGCGGCAGACATTTTTTCAAAGATGTTCAAGATGTTCCACAGGGAGAATAAAAAAGTGATATCTAACAAAAAACACCTCTAAACATTGAGGTGTTTTTTCATAATCCGCAGATTATGCGGATATGCCTATTTGTTAGAAGTAATTAAAAACTTGTACAGAGAAGTGCGACTGCAATTGATTTTTGACGCAATATTTGTTCTGGTCTCTCCTTCCATAAGCATTTCACGAATAAGCTCTTCTTTTTCAAATAACTTGCTGCTTCTGGCACCGCCGGTTGGACGTCCTAGCTTTCGTCCCTCAGATTTTATACGAGCCAAAGATTCTTTGGTCCGTGAAGAAATAAGCGTACGTTCAATTTCTGCAGACAAAGAAAAAGCAAAAGCCAATACCTTTGATTGAATATCAGCGCCAAGACGATAATTGTCTTTTATTGTCCAGACTTGACACTCCACGTTCATGCAATGAGCCAATATTCCCATTACTTGAAGCAGATTGCGCCCCAAACGTGATAGTTCGGTAGCCAACAAAATATCGCCTTTTTTAAGGCGTCCCAACAAAACTCCAAGCCTGCGTCGTTGCAAACTCTTGGTTGAGCTGATAGTTTCCGCAATCCAGCGATTTATCTCCAAATTATTTTTTTTGGCAAATTCTTTAATTTCAAATTGCTGATTACGCACGTTTTGTTTATCCGTACTAATTCTAATATATGCATATATCATTTTAATATCCTTTCGTAAATAAGTTACGAGAGCAGTATATTTTTTGGGGACGGATATGAACAAAATTATTTTTTTGAAAGCAAAATGAACCTCAACAGATATAGGTTCGTTTTATTAAATAGTGAGATATTGTATGATATGTACGCTCAAATATAGCGGTTATCACTCTTTCAATAAGGAGAACATCAATGACAAAACCAGCCAAATATTTATTTTTTTGTGCATTAATTTATGTGCTGAACGGTTGCACCATTGTTGATTATGGTGCTCCGCTTACTTATGATATGTATCATATTCAGACCGCTCAACCAACATACGCATATATTCATCATGTGGACTATCATTATGATATATGGCCCAAACAGCCACCCAAAATACATAAAAAACATCATCATGTTCATCACAATAAAAAAGTTGATAAACGTAAAAATTTTACGGCACTAACAAAGAAAAATCCGGTTAAACCTACAAAACCGGTTACCAAAAAAACGAAACCTAATAAAAAGACACCGCCAAAAGACACAGCCTCAGCAATCAATAAAAAACAACCTCCAAAACGTGGTTCAAGTGCTTTAATGCGCTACCGTTAGTGTTGTAATGCGAATTTTGTTTGATTTCTAATAAAAATAAAACTAAATTGTATCCAATGTTAACTTTATGGAATAATTTACAATGAGAAAAACCAAGACATTTTTATTGATGCTGGGACTGGTATTTATTTTTGTATATGTAGGCAAACTTATCGGCGGAGTTGAAGGAATGCGCTGGGCCTTTGTAGCTGCTTGCGGAATTAACTTTTTTAGCTATTTTTTCAGCGACAAATTAGTGCTGAAACATTATCGCGCTACCGAAGTTAATGAAAAGCAGTCGCCTGAACTGTATGCCATTGTTAAACGTTTATCCGCAAATGCCGGATTGCCGATGCCCAAAGTCTATATTATTCCCGAAAAAGTTCCCAACGCCTTTGCCACCGGACGCAACCCAAAACACGCAGCAGTTGCCGCCACACAAGGCCTGTTGGAGCTGATGACCCCGCAAGAAATTGAAGGAGTTCTCGCTCATGAGATGAGCCATGTAAAACATTATGATATTTTAATCAGCTCAGTAGCAGCAGTTTTTGCCGGAGCCATTGCATCACTGGGTAATTTTGCAAGAATGCGCGGTGGTAATAACAATCGTAGTAACGGCTTGTTTTTATTGATTGGAACCATTTTAATGCCAATTGCGGCTACCATTGTCCAGATGAGCATTTCCCGCACTCGTGAATATGCTGCAGATGAGGGGGCGGCAAATCTTACCAAACATCCTGAATGGCTTATGTCGGCACTTAGCAAATTGGAAAATTATGCTCGTGATTATAAGATGCAAAATGCCAACTCGCAAACCGCCCATATGTTTATTATTAATCCGTTCAGCGGTCTAAATAATGTTTTTTCATCGCTTTTCAGCACTCATCCCAGTACATCTGAACGTATTAAAAAACTCGCAGAAATTAAGCGTAATATTGATATCCAACAATAGTTAGCAACTATGGCTCAATATGAATTGTCGTGCCGTCTTTAACCAAGCTGTAAATTTCTTCAATTTCAGCATCGGTCACGGCAATGCATCCGGCTGTCCAGTCCTTAAATTTGTGCACCCAATTGAATATAAAATTCGGTGCTCTGTTTGGGTAACCGTGAATCATAATATCTCCTCCGGCAGAATAGCCATTTTCTTTAGCTGTTTTAAGCTGTTCTTCTGTCGGATATGATATACGCAGCGCCCGATGAAAAGCGCTGTCCGGTTTATGAGCCACAATCTTATAATATCCTTCCGGCGTTTTGGAATCCCCTTGCCTTAGCTTGGTTCCTACCGGATTTTTTCCAAGGCGAATGTTATATTCTTTGATCACGCTATCACCTTGACGTAAATACATTTTACGTGCCGACTTTTGCACCAAGATATTGTCAATATCTTGAGCCTGAGCCGAAAATCCCGCTGTTAATATTGTCGTCATTGTTATCAATAGCTTTAACATACTCAGTCAACCGGTTTGATATTCCAAATCTTTTTTGCATATTCCATTACTGCGCGGTCACTCGAAAATTTTCCAATACGCGCCACATTCATAATGGCAGCCTTAGCCCATTTGTTTTTATTGGTATAGTCTTTCTCAGCTTGATGCAGAGTCTTATTAAAGTCTTCCAAATCAGCAAGAACCATATAATAATCACGATGCAGCAACTCTTCAAAGATGTTTTTAAACAGCAGCACATAATCTTTTTCGCAAAACATATTTGAATTAAGAGTGTTCATAATGCGCTTGATATAATCAGAATTGTCATATACCGCATACGAACTGTATGAGTTATCCTTGTGCATACGGGCTATTTCGGCTTCTCTCATACCGAAAAGATAAAAATTATCTTCACCGACAGCTTCGCGTATTTCAATATTGGCGCCATCATATGTGCCGACAGTCAATGCACCGTTGAGGGCAAATTTCATATTTCCGGTACCAGAAGCCTCAAAACCGGCCGTTGAAGTTTGTAAACTGATATCTGCCGCCGGAATTAGCAATTCAGCAAGCGATACCTTATAATCAGGTACAAAAACCACCTTTATCATATCATTAATACGTGGATCATGATTGACAACATCTGCCACATTATTAATTAATTTTATAATCATTTTTGCAAAAGTATATGACGGTGCGGCCTTGCCTGCAAAAATATAGGTTTTCGGGCAGGCGGGATAAACATTGTCTTTGATAATCGCCAAATAGTCACCGATAACTTGTAAAATTGTCATCAATTGACGTTTGTATTCATGAATACGTTTGGCTTGAACAATAAAGATACTCTTAGGGTTGACCACAATACCGGTAGATTTTAGAATTTTCTGTGCCAACAGTTCCTTATTGTGATGTTTAATTTTCATAAATTCTTTTACAAAAGTACTATCTTTTGCATAGTCTTCAATTTGTTGCAAAAAGTCGAGATTGGTAATCCAGCTTTCACCAATGCGTGAAGATATCAGCTCAGACAAAGCCGTATTTGCATGATATAACCAGCGGCGAGGTGTTATGCCATTGGTCACGTTAATAAATTTTTCCGGCCACAGTTCATAAAATTCCGGAACCAAACGAGTTTTTAACAGTTCGGAGTGCAATTTTGCTACGCCATTAACTTTGAAAGAGCCTACAATTGACAAATTTGCCATGCGAATAATCTGATGCTCGCCATCACCGGATACAATCGAAACTTTAGCCAGTTTTTCAGAATTATTGCCAAATTTACTACGAGCAAATTCTATAAAACGGCGATTGATTTCATAAATAATCTGCAAATGTCGCGGCAGCATACGGCCCAACATATTAGCATTCCACGTTTCTAATGCTTCCGGCAATAAAGTGTGGTTTGTATAGGCAAAAATTTTAGTCGTTATACTCCATGCCGCATCCCATGATTGTCCATACACATCAATCAACTGATGCATCATTTCCGGAATGCCCAGCGCCGGATGAGTATCGTTGAGCTGGATGCAGATATATTCCGGCATTTTGTGGAAATCATTGCTTTTTTCCATAAAACGGCGAATAATATCCTGAATTGCACATGATACAAAGAAATATTGCTGCTTCAGGCGCAATTCTTTACCGGATTCGATTGCATCAGAGGGATATAACACCTTAGAGACAGTTTCGCTCTCAATCTTATCACGCAGTGCATCAATATATCCGCCTTTGTTAAAGATGTTGATATCCAAAGTTTCATCGCCTTCAGCTGAGAACAAACGCAGATAATTAACCGATTTGCCGTTATAACCCACAATCGGAAAATCATAAGGAATACCATAAATTGGACGGGTGTTTTTCCATATAAAAACCGGCTCGCCGGTTGCGGCATTAATTGTTGTTTCAACTTCGCCATACAGAGGAATGGTTACTTTGCGGTCATGTCGGGCAAATTGCCACGGAGAGTCTTCACCATCCCAGCTATCTGCATATTCTACTTGATATCCGTTTTCAAATTTTTGTTTAAACAGTCCATATTCATAGTTAATACCATATCCAAACCCCGGAATTGCCAGAGAAGCCATAGAGTCCAAATAACACGCTGCCAAACGTCCCAGACCGCCGTTTCCCAAGGCCGGATCATATTCAGTATCAAAAATTTCTTCCAGAGTTTTCCACGGCCATCCGTCAATTTTTATATCATTTAAGGCATCAAACAGCCCCAAATTGTGCAGA
>CADBMA010000074.1 GCA_902795665.1 uncultured Rhodospirillales bacterium | reverse complement strand
GCGGTGAGTTCGTAGTGTATAGCTACGAACGCACATTCACCGTTGGTAGCGAAAGCGTTGAAAGAGTTTTCGTACTTAAATATGAGAAGGCTGTTTGGACTCCAATGTCCTACAACATGCCTTATCGCGAGTACGAGAACACCACCGATAATGGTTTCAACAGCCAGAACATGGCTGACGAGACCGCTAATGGTGCGACTTACAACCGCAAGTCGTACACCTACAGCATATCGGCGTTGTTCAACGCACGCGGCGCCAACGCGTCGGCGAGTGCGGTTCAAAAGGTTCTCGTCATGAATGACGAGCCGGAAGAACCCCGCACTACGCCTTCGTGGCTCGGTGCACCAATGTGGGCGAAGTACACCCGTGTTCAGAAGTCTGCTGGTCAGACTTTTGAAGACATGGTAGTTTTTGGGTACCAAAACGGAGTTGTAATGGCTCCCAACGGTAACCCTGACCTGAGCAACGGCGTATTCGCATACACCGAGGCTCTGGCCACCGCCCACGGGGTGAGTCGCTGCGTCCGCAACGCCGATTACAGCGGCGTGTGGACAAATAATGGATGGATTCCCGCAAAAATAACGATTAATAATAATCGTTGGATTTACAGCGGGATTGCCAATAGCCATACGGTTATGGCAAATAATGCCATAAATCTTGGCATAGGAGTAGATGTTACCCCTATTCCATCTCATCAAAGCTATGAGATAGTGAATGGCAAAATCACAATCCATTATAAGGCTGGCAATTCCAGCCTTACCCCCAGCGACCTGATTTCTCTTCGTTGAATTTTTATTTTCTTATAAACGAAGAAGTAACTCTTAAGAAAATGTTTTGTGGTGCGTCTGCTAACGCTGCGCACCACAACAAATAAAAATGATTACTAACCAGCTCGCGTGCGTCAAAAAAATTTGATGGCGCATGCGAGCAAAAAAATTAAAAAAATGAAAAAGAATATTTTGATGGCCATCGTCGCCATCGCCAGCACCCTCGCCACCGTGAACGTGAACGCTCAGGACAGCGCTGCTGTCAAAAGCAATAACGAGCTCCGTGCTCGTTATATGAGCAAACCATACGAAGCCGAAGTTAAATTTCACTCGGCTGGTCAGGACGTTGACGTCCTTACCATAAGCCGAGTAGGAGAAGACGGTGATTCCACCGTCTACTTTAAGCTCCGGCCCTACACGGGGCTATACTTCACGGCTGAAGTCGGCTATTCAGCCGATTTTAGTAGAGAATACGCCCCCCGTCACGGTGCAGCGTTCGCAGGAGGTGTAGGTTACACTCGACGCCATTGGGGTGTCGAGGTCACGCTGGGGCTGAACGGCCTCGGCGAGCAGAAAGGGCGTTACGCCCTTTCTGTAAAACCCTACATCACTCCCCTGCGCTGGGGAGCCGAGCGAAATCGCCTAGACCTGGGCGCAATCGTCGGCTTCCAGCAGGCTCCCGCAGCCTCCACCTCCAAGTACGGCGACAGCCTCGCTTGGGGTTCGATGGAGCTCGGGACAATGGGCCCCAGATTCTCCGTAGGTGCGTTTTTGGATTATAACCACCGCTCTTTCATGAGCGGTCACAGCTGGGGCATATACGCCTCGGTTATATTGTATAATCCTACCGCGCGCTTCTCTAGCCGCGCGGAGAATATCACCACCGGTGAAACCTTGCATGAGAGTTCTCGTCGTTTCGAGAACCTCCACGTGCAGGTGTCGGTAGGCATCAGCTACCGATTTGTAACCGGCAAGGAGAAAAAGAACTACTAAGAGGGTGAGAAAAAAACTAAGGGGGCGCTTTATGCGTCCCCTTTTCCTTTGGCAAAAATGCCGTTGTTCTTCACTTCAAAAAAATCAGCACAGCCTTCAAGCGAGGCAAACAGCTCCGCATTGGTCGATGTAATCCACGCCTGCAAACCCAGCTCTTTTATCTTGCTCAGCAAGGCCTCTCGTTTCAAATCATCCAAATGTGCCGCAACTTCATCAAGCAACAACACCGGCGCAAAACCCTGATACAAAATCTGGCACTTGGTCTGCGCCAAAATAATGCTTATCAAAAGCGATTTTTGCTCTCCGGTCGAACATAACTCTGCCGGCATCCGCTTCTTCTTAAAAAATACCTTAAAATCCGTACGATTTACCCCGTCAACCGAGTCGTTATACAATATCTTGCAACGCTCCGACGCCAATTTGCGCTTGTAAAAATCTTCAACATCAACCGCCGGCATCTTGTCCAGCATCTTTTCAATCGTGCCGTCCAGCTCCAACATCACATTCGGAAAAATATCGTCCGGATCATTTTCAATAAAACTATTAAGCCGCGCAATCTGCTCTCGCCGCGCCGCCGCAATTGCCACTCCGGTTTCAGCCATGCTTTCCTCAAGCCCCGACAGCCACAGCGCGTCCGCACGCCCGTTGCTGCCCTTTATCAGCTGATACCACTGCTTATACAAATGCTCAAAATTGGCGGTGCGCTTGGCGTGCTCATTGTCAAAAGCATAGACCAACCGGTCCAAAAAACTCCGCCGCGGCTGCGATCCGCCCCGAAACAGTCTGTCCATCTGCGGAGTGAGCCATATCGCCGAAAAATATCGCCCCAATTCTGCCTGCGAGGCGCCTTTCTGCCCCTCAATCTTCACAATCCGCTTGTTATAAGCGCCCGATTCGCTATCCTCATCACCGCGAATGTTCTCAACCATGGTGCCAATTTCAAAATCTTCGTCATTTTTGCAAATCTGCGCCGAAACCGCCCAAGACCCATTGTTCGGAATATAGTCATTGCTGACCACCGCCGGCGTAAACCTCCGAATGTCCGCCAAACGCGCACCGCGCATCCCGCGTCCCGGAGTCAAAAAAGATATCGCCTCCAATATATTGGTCTTGCCGCTGCCATTGTCGCCGCAAATTACAATCGGACGCAGCTGTGCATTTATCCGCAAAAAAGCATAATTTCTAAAGTCAGTTAAAGTCAGACGCGTAACGCCTGACTTGTGACTGGTAACTTTTTGTATGCTTTGTGCTAAATTGTCCAATTTATACCCTCATCGGCATCAAAACATATATGGCGCTGGCATCCGAAGTGTCATGAATGACCGACGGGGATGAGGCATCAGAAAAACTTATCTGTACCGATTCGCCCTTAATCTCTGCCAAAATGTCCAGCAAATAGCGGAAATTATACCCGATTTCCAGCGATTCGCTGTCATATTTGGCGTCCAGCTCTTCTATCGCTGAGCCCAAATCCGGACTGGTCGTCGTAATAATAACCTTGCCGTCTTCCGCAATCATCTTAATCGCACGAGTCCTCTCTGCAACAACCGAAACACGGTCAACCGCATTGGACAACTCTTTTACCTTGACTTCAAGCAGCTTGTCAGTGTTGGTCGGAATAACCCGCTCATAGTCAGGATATGTGCCGTCAATCAGCTTAGAAGTCAAAATTACCTCTTCTAAGGTAAAACGAACCTTGTTGTCCGAAAGAGCAACCGAAATATTTTCTGCCTTGGTGTCATCCAAAAGCTTGCGCACTTCGCCAATCGTCTTGCGCGGAATGATAACTCCGATAATCTTTTCAGCTCCCTCCGGCAATGGCGATTCAACACAAGCCAATCGATGCCCGTCTGTGGCCACAATCCGCAAAACTTTGGTGGCACCCTCGCTCTTGGCGTGGATATAAATGCCGTTCAGATAATATCTTGTTTCTTCAGTCGAAACCGCAAATTGTGTGCGGTCAATAATGTCTTTGAACTCCTCACGGGCAAGGCTGAAATTAATCGGCAGCTTGTCACCCGAAATGACCGGAAAATCTTCAACCCCAATGGTTGAAAGTGCAAACTTTGAACGTCCGGATGCAATGGTCAGCTGTCCCTTGTCATCAGGGAAAGTTATTTCTACTTCAGAACCGTCAGATAACTTACGCACAATGTCATACATCATATGCGCCGGAGCAGTCGTGGCGCCTGTTTCAGCAATCTTGGCATCGACAATCTCGGTTATCTCAGTGTCCATATCAGTGGCCTTAAAACTAATGCCGTCGCCCATGGCCTCGATTCGCACGTTTGAAAGCACCGGAATGGTGTTACGTTTTTCAACAATACTTTGAATGTGGCTCAAAGTTTTTAATAAAATAGCGCGTTCTATAACAAATTTCATGATATTATTCCGAATAAATTTAAGGTTTTTAACTGCAAAAATCATAACACAATATATGTTTTTCAAAACTTAAAAAAATAAATATTCAACAGATTTTTCATATCCCCTTGGTAAAAAAATTATCATAAAAGAAAAAGCCGGTCTAAAACCGGCCTTTTGCTTATATCTCAAGAGATCTTCGTAACGACTCAACACTCTCCGCCACACCGCGATCTTCTTGAACCAATTCTTCAACCTTGCGAACCGCATGCATAACCGTGGTATGATCGCGGTCAAACTTGCGCCCAATCTCAGGCAAAGAACGCAACGTTAACAGCTTGGCTAAATACATCGCAATCTGACGCGGACGAGCCACCGTCCGTGCACGGCGCGAAGACTGCATCTCTTTGACCGAAATGCTGAAATGCTCAGCAACCTTTCTCTGAATTTCATCAATCGTAATCCGGCGATCATAAGAACGAAGCATATCTTTTAACACTTCTTGCGTGTTTTCAAGAGTGATCTCTTTGCCGGGCAAAAGCTGAACGTGCGCAACGATTCGCCGTAAAGCCCCTTCCAATTCACGCGTGTTGGAAGTAATCTTTTGAGCCAAAAATTCTGCAACCTTAGAAGGCAACTCACAACCAAGATGTCTGGCCTTGGCTTGCAATATGCCAATTCGTAGCTCAAAATCACTCGGGTGAATGTCAGCAACCAATCCGCAACCCAAACGTGAACGTAAGCGCGATTCGATGCCCTCTAAATCAGACGGAGACTTGTCCGCCGAAATGATAATCTGTCTACCTTCTTCAATCAGAGAGTTGAATGTATAGAAAAATTCTTCCTGAGTGGTGTCTTTGCCACTCATAAACTGAACATCATCAACCATTAATACATCAACCGAACGAAACTGCTCCTTAAATGCCGCCATGTCCTTATAACGCAGGGCGCGCACAAATTTGAACATGAACTTCTCCGCCGACAAATAAACAATGTTCTTGCTGGGATCACGCTGCTTTATATGCCAAGCTATCGCATGCATCAAATGCGTCTTGCCCAAACCAACACCAGAATATAAAAACAAAGGATTGAACGGAACATCGTCCGATTCGGCAACCTTGCGCGCCGCCGCATAAGCAAACTCATTTGACTTGCCAACCACAAAATTGTCAAAAGTATATTGCGGATTGAGCGGAACCGAAAGCGAACGGTTGGTGTCAGTAAATGTAACATAACTGGCTTCAGTCGGCAAACTATTGGCGCCGGAGTGATAAACATTGGCCGGAGCCGGACTGGAATAAATGCGCTTCAGCAACGAGCGGCACGAAGAATTATGAACCCCAGAAACCACCTCTTCGTTGGCAGCCTGCACAATGAAATTAATGCTCTTAATGTTAGGATTCTTTTTCTCCCATATCTTATGGATTCGGTCCGAATAATTGGTGATAACCCAATTGCGCATAAAACGCGTTGGAACACTGATATTCATGACACCGCTGGAAAAAGAACTCACACTAAGCGGCTTTAGCCAACTGTCAAAGGCTTTTTCTCCAACTTCTTGTTTTAATTGCGAGCAAATCTGTCCCCACTCATTCAGGACAGCTTCGGTAGTTATGTTCATTGCTTCGCCAGACATTATTTACATATCCTTAAAGTAATAGGTTAAAAACAAAAATTCTTGTGTTCGATTTTTTTTAATTTATCGATTTGATGAACAGATAATAAAAGGTTAAAAAATAAAAAACAACTGAACATTTTTAGAACATTGCAATTAAATTGCTTGACATAATAATTCCCGTGAGTCGCACGCATAACGCTGCATTGAGGCTAAAAAACACAAAAAACCACAATCCCGATTCGCGTCGAGATGTGATTTTTTGTGTACAGACTTTTCAGATAAAATTAAATAGCTTTAATTTTTGCAGACAAACGAGAAATTGTTCTCGAAACAGTGTTGCGATGCATTACACCTTTGTTTACTGCTTTCATCAATTCTGACTCAGCGGTAACAAAAGCAGTCTGAGCCAAAGCTTTATCTTTAGCAACAATAGCTGCTTCTACCTTCTTTACAAAAGTACGAACTCTGCTTTTACGAGCACCGTTAATCATGCTGCGTTTTGTATTTCTTCTAATTCTGGTTTTTGCCGATTTATGATTGGCCATTTTTCCTTATTCCTTAAAATTAAATTAATTCCAAATTTTTCTGATATGCTTTATAAACTCTTACCGGCTTTTAAGTCAACACAATTTTTTGCAAAAAATGCCGATTCTTTTATTTTTGAAGCATATTTCTTAAGTTAATTTTGTATTCGTCAGATTCGAGAGCGGTTTTATATACTTGTTTTTCAATCTCGAGTCCTTCCTCCAAACCTGTGTTGCTGATTGCGTTTTTGATAAGCTCTTTTGAAGTTCTTATGGCAATTTCAGGCATAGAGGCAATAATCTCTGCAGCTTTCATTGTTTCATCATGCAGATTCATCAAAGGAATAATTCTGCTGACCAAACCAATTCGTTCTGCTTCGCCGGCGCCCATAGCGCGGCCAGATAAAATCATCTCCATAGTTTTGGCTTTGCCGATAGCTTTTGGAAGACGCTGGGTTGCGCCAAACCCCGGAGCTGTGCCCAAAGAAAGATCCGGAACCGCAAACCAAACATTGTCAGAGCAAAAAATCATGTCGCAGGCAAGGGCCAGCTCAAATCCGATTCCGACTGCATATCCACTAACCTCTGCAATTACGGGCTTTTTTACATCGGATATCTTGGAAAAGTTATCTGCCATATCTTCCAGCATATCAATATTGGCGGTCTTAACAAACTCCGTTACATTTAATCCTGACGAAAAAGCCTTTTCGCTTCCGCGAATAACAATAGCTTTTACCTCGTCATCATGATCAAGTATATCAATTCGTTCAGAAAGATCTTCAAGGACATCTGCATTTATCGGATTGAGGCCGTTGTTGCTTGTCATTGTAATCAAGCCAACTTGGCCTTTTTTTTCAACTTTTATATCTGTCATTTTTTCTAATCCTTGCTTTTTAGCGTAATTCGAATCAAAAGCGGTTTCATCTTTTCCGCCACTATATCTAAAACTTCCATATCACGTTCAAAATGTAAAGCATTTTCTTTATTGTTATCAAATTTCCACCCTAATTGCGGCAAAGTTTCTTTATAAAAACCGGCAACAGAAGAAAACGACAACCGCTCAGAGGTAATATAGGCCTCATTAAATCTGATTTCATCATTTCCGAAAGAAATATCGGCACTATGAATTTGCCGCATTCCGCTCGGCAGAGGAATATCGTCCATGCCGCTTATAAACTCATCTGCAGCAACATTGCTTGATAGTAATAGCATGGATATAAATACAGCGCATATTTTTTTCATGATACCTCACTTTTGTAAAACCGGACAATAAAATGTTGAACGTCCGGCTTGGATTGTTTTTTGAATTGTTCCGTCCGTGCATTTGCAGTCAGGACATTTTTGCCCGACCTTATTATAAACACAATGCATATTTTGAAAATACCCCAAACTTCCATCAGGTTTATGATAATCGCGCAATGTTGAGCCGCCGTTGTCAATGGCTTTTTGTAAAATTTTTCTTGTGTTTTCAACGATTCGTGCGCACTCATCACGAGTGATGCTGTCAGCCGGACGCAGAGGCGAAATCTGCGAAGCATACAATATTTCAGAAGCATATATATTGCCGATTCCCGTAACAATATTTTGATCTAACAATGCTACTTTAATGGGTGTTTTTTTCTTTTGAAGTTGGCTTTTTAGAAAATTTGCATCAAGCTTTGCATCAAAAGG
>CADBMA010000073.1 GCA_902795665.1 uncultured Rhodospirillales bacterium | reverse complement strand
TTGCGGCGAACGGCTGTCAGCTTTTGGTACATTTTGCCAAAAGCCGTGGTTTTGCGCCAGTCGTAGAGCTGTTTGTCAAGCGCAAAATCTTTTATCTCAGTCTGGGACATTCTTTCGGCAAAGGGCTGGTACAGCCGGTTGAACATTTTGCTCAGCCAGCGCAGAGGGTGCCACCATGCAGCGTGGTTATAATCTATAAAAACCGCTTTGCCCTCAGGTGAAAGCGAGGATAATATCAGGTTGATGAGCTTGCTTTTGGCCGGCAGCGGCAACTCGTGAAGCAGCATATAGCAGACAATGACGTCATATTTTTCGGCAAAAGGCTCAAGCGCGTCGCGGTTGATGAAATTCATCGACGGGTGCAAAAAACGATATTTGTTGCGAACGTGGCGAAGCTGCGTCAAACTGACGTCTACAACGTCTAAGCGCCCATACACCCCAAGCTTGTCCGCCATGCGCCCAAGCTGGTCGCCAAAAGATACCCCCATTTGCAAAACCCGCTGGTGCGGCGCAATTTCTTCTAAACACATATCAGCCAAACGGCGGCTGTTGCCAAAGGTCAATAAATTGAGCAGCCACGGGCGGTCAAGCAACTTGGTCAGGCGCTTGCTTTCATATAGCCAGCTATAAAACTCTTGCTGATAGGGCGGAATGAGCGCCGGAGTGTTTATCAATTTTTTCTTTGCCATATGTTTCTCCGTTTGTTATTGCCAATCACCGCTCAGGCTCTGCCAGCAGCTCAACGCCGCAATGGCCGCCGTTTCGGCTCGCAAAATGCGCGGTCCCAAGCTGACAGCGCGGGCAAAAGGCTGAGAACGAAGCAGTTTTAGTTCGGAGTCGGAAAATCCGCCCTCGGGACCAATTAAAAAATCTGCCGGAGCCGGTGCGTTTTGAAAAACCTGTGCCGCCGGTCGGCCGCTGCCGGTTTCGTCCATAAAATATAATGTGCGCGCGGGGTTGTAGGCGGCAATAAATTTGCTGAGCGTAACCGACTCGGCAATGCTCGGAATGTCTACACGACGCGACTGCTCCGCCGCCTCGGTTGCCTGTGCGCGCCAGCGTTCAATTTTGATTTTGTCAGAAATGCTATGCTCGGTAATAATCGGAACGATGGCTCTGACGCCAAGCTCAACCGCCTTTTCTATCACAAAATCGGTGCAATCTTTTTTGAGCGGCGCAAACAGCAGCCGAATGTCAGGAGTCGCAACAAAATCTCTGGTTTTGGACAAGATTTTGACCGCAGCGCTCCTTTTGCCAAGAATCTGCAGCTCGCACTCATATTCGCCGCTGTGACCGTCAAATGCCAAAATATGCTCGCCGCCGGATAAACGCATGACCGAAAGCAGATAATGCGCTAAATCAGGCGAGAGAACAAGCTGCGAATCGCAAGCCAAACTGCCGTCTATGTATATGCGGGTTTTTGATGTCTTGGGCAAGGCGCTCTCCATAAATTAATTCTGCATAAATGACTCAAGCCGCTTGAGTTTGTCTGCAAAGTATTATAACAAAGGTTTAGTTAAGTTTTGGTTACGGAAAATTGAAGATGATTATAACTATTGACGGACCTGCCGCCGCAGGAAAAGGAACTCTGGCCGCAAAATTGGCGCAAAAATATAATTTGGCTTATTTTGATACCGGTATGGTGTATCGCGCTGTCGGGCTGCAGATGATTTTGGGCGGATATGCGCTTGATGATGAAGAAAAGGCCGAATTTTTTGCTAAAAGCCTTACTTTTCCAAAAATGATGGAGTTGTCAAAAAATTCTGAATTTCGCTCGTTGGACGGCAGCAATGCCGCGTCGGCGGTGTCGGCAATTAATAATGTGCGCAAGGCGTTGCTGAAAATGCAGCAAGATTTTTCGCATAATCCGGTTTTTGAAGACGGCACTCCGGCAGCAGGCGCAATCTATGACGGACGCGATACCGGAACCATAATCTGCCCCCATGCCGATATTAAGTTTTTTATTACCGCATCGCCGGAAATCCGCGCTATGCGCCGTTTTAAGGAATATCAGCAAAAGGGTGTGGATATTGAATATCAAAAGGTGCTGGAGCAGACCATCGCCCGCGATAAACGCGATTATGCACGCGCCGGAAGCCAGCCGGCAGCTGATGCCATTCATATTGATACCTCTGACTTTTCTATTGAAGAGGTTTTTAATGAGGTTTGCAAAATTATTGAGAAAACCGTAAAAAAATCTTGAAAAATAAATATTTGCGTGTATAAGAAAAACAGTTTTGAAAATACGGCGCGGTGTTTCAAAACCGGTTAATTGCGCGCAAGTCCGCTCTTTTTATATTGGAGCCGGCATTTTTTTGAATTGAATATTTAATGAATACAGAATTTCAAATTCCTGAAACTAACGAAGTGTTTGCCGATTTGCTTAATGCCGAAATGGGCGATAAAAATCTTGTCGGCTCAGTAGTTAAAGGTACAGTCGTAAAAATTACCCCCGATTTTATTATGGTTGATGTCGGACTGAAGTCTGAAGGCCGCATTCCGGTGCGCGAATTTGGACAGAATCCGGAAATTAATGTCGGCGATGTGGTTGAGGTTTATGTTGACCGCTATGAAGACCGCGACGGAAATATCGTGTTGTCACGCGAGAAAGCCCGCCGCGAAGAAGCTTGGCAAGATTTGGAAAAATCTATGAATGCCGGCGAACGCATTAACGGCGTTATTTTTGGACGCGTTAAAGGCGGATTTACCGTTGATTTGAACGGCGCTATCGCTTTCTTGCCAGGATCACAGATTGATATTCGCCCAATTCGCGATATCTCTCCGCTGATGGGTATTTCACAGCCTTTCCAAATTTTGAAAATGGATAAAGTCAGAGGCAATATTGTGGTTTCGCGCCGCGTTGTTTTGGAAGAAACTCGCGCCGAATCGCGCGCTGAGCTGATTGATGCCATTAAAGAAGGCTCTATCTTGGACGGCGTGGTTAAAAATATTACTGATTATGGTGCATTTATTGATTTGGGCGGTGTTGACGGTTTGTTGCACGTTACCGATATCTCTTGGCGCCGTATCAACCATCCGGCCGAAGTTTTGACCGTGGGACAGACCATTAAAGTGCAGGTTATCAAGTTTAATGAAGATAATCAACGCATCAGCTTGGGTATGAAACAGCTTGAAAATGACCCGTGGCAGAACGTTGAAGGCAGATTTCATGTCGGCGATGTATGCAAAGGTAAGGTTACTAATATTACCGATTATGGCGCATTTGTCGAACTCGAAGATGGAATTGAAGGTTTGGTTCATGTTTCTGAAATGAGCTGGACCCGCAAAAACGTTCATCCGGGCAAAATTGTTTCTACTTCGCAAGAAGTGGAAGTTAAGGTTTTGGAAGTCGATCCTGAAAAGAGAAGAATTAGCCTTGGCATTAAACAATGCACAGCGAATCCTTGGGCTGCTTATGTTGAAGAGCATCCGGTCGGATCGGTTATTACCGGAAAAATTAAGAACATTACCGAATTTGGTTTGTTTATCGGGCTTAATGACGAAATTGACGGCATGATTCACCTGTCTGATATCTCTTGGGATAAGGCCGGAGAAGAAGCCGTTAAAGACTATACCAAAGGTCAGGAAATCGAAGCCAAAATTATCGATGTTGATGTCGAAAAAGAACGCATCAGCCTTGGTATTAAGCAGTTGACCGAAAATGCCAACGCTACCGCTTTGGACGGCTTCAAAAAAGGTGACAACGTTAAGGCTACCGTTGTTGATGCCGCTGATGATGTTTTGAATGTGGAAGTTGACGGCGTTGCCGCCACAATCAAAAAATCGGACTTGGCTAGAGAAAAAGCCGGACAGGATTTGAACAGATTCAAAGCCGGCGATGTGGTTGAGGCAAAGGTTAGCACCGTTGACAAGAAAAAAGGCAAATTGACCTTGTCAATCAAAGCATTGGAAATTGAAGAAGAAAAGAAAGCATTGGAAGAATATTCTAACAATACTTCAGGTTCTACTTTAGGCGATGCTTTGGGCGAAGCCTTGAAGAAAAAATAATCACTGATTGTTTTTGTAACAGAAACCGCCTCGTTTTTGGGGCGGTTTTTTTAATGGGCAGCGGGGTGGAATTTGGAGTTTGTGTGTTGCCAAAAAGAGGGGGAAATTTAAGTAAAAAAACAGGCGCTTTAATGAAAATAAAACGGCGCCTGCAGAATTTGGTGGAGGTAATCGGGATCGAACCGACGACCTAATGATTGCGAACCATTCGCTCTTCCAACTGAGCTATACCCCC
>CADBMA010000072.1 GCA_902795665.1 uncultured Rhodospirillales bacterium | reverse complement strand
GCCGCAATCGAAGAAGCTCGCAAATACGGCTATACACAACGCGCCTACACCGAATTATCAGCTTTAAGCAATATGCCTGATAAAGAGCGCGGATCAGTTATGTCAACAGCTTTTGCCGGCATTGGTGTGTTTAAAAACTCCGCCGTTGTAGCTCGTACCAGCTTTTCGGATTTGCAATTTAAAGATTTGCGCGGCATAAAAGATCCTATCACCGGCGAATGGAAACCCATATCGGTTTATCTATCCGTAAACCAAGTTGATGCTAGAGCTTTAGGTGTTATTAATGGTATCTTTATTGAGTTAATGTCTTCATACCTGATTTCCAATCCTCCAAATTACGTCAATCAATCCGACGGAAAAATGGGACCATTCCCCGCTATGTTTGTACTCGACGAGTTTCCTCAAATGCCTAAACTAAAAGCCGTAATTGACGGACCGGCTGTGGGACGCGGTCAAAAGGTTGCATATTTGCTTATTGGACAAGATTTAGGCCAAATTTCCGGAAAATATGGAAAAGATGACCTTGAAACAGTTATTTCAACAACCGCTTGTAAAGTAATCTTATCACAAAACAACGAGCAAACAGCTCAACGATTCTCAAAAATGGTTGGAAATAAAACCGTACAAACAACTTCATATTCCAAACAAGAAGGTTTTGCAGCCAAAGGAGCCAATCCTTTTGCTAAAAATACCACCTATTCGTTGCAAGGAGTTTCGGTTATTACAACATCACAACTGTTGAGCTTGCCACAGCTAAAACAGGTGGTTCTGATGCAAAGTAATATTGATCACCCGATTATGGCCGATTCTCCTCGTTGGTACCTAGACCCCAAAATGCGTGCCATGGCCAAAATTCCGCCGGCACCAAATGTTCCGGAATGGATAGTGGCCCAGCGCGAAGATGTCAATGACAACATGATGGAAAAGTTGGGCTTGAATGACGAGGCCGGACAGGCATCTTAACTATAGATACTGTCTAAAAAATCAAGAAGATGCTTACATCTCGCATTTGTTAAAGAATAGTAGACAAATTGCGCCTCTCGACGGGTGGACACAATATCTGCTGCGCGTAATACTGCCAAATGCTGCGACAACGCTGACTGACTGATATGCAGCATTTTTTCCAATTCTCCGACTTTTCTTTCTTTTCCGCGCAAAACATATATAATCTCCAGTCGTTTAGCATTTCCAAGAGCCTTAAACATTGTAGCGCTTTCGGCAATCAATTTAATATTTTTCATCTTTATCTCCACCATATTCTTGATTAGATATTTATAAAATAGACATTGATATTGAAATTTAAAGATTATCGAGTTAATATCAGTATGCATTAAACGGAGGAAAATATGCCGGAAAACGAAATAGAAAATCTAAATTTTGAAGAAGCAATGGCCCAACTGGAAAACTTAGTTCGCGAACTTGAGGCCGGAAAGATAAAACTTGATGAAGCTGTCACCGCTTATGAAAAAGCCATCAAATTAAAAAAATTTTGCGAAAAAAAGCTAAATGACGCCAAGTTAAAAATTGAGAAGATCGAATTGTCTCCCGATGGACAGATTGCTCTCTCCGAGCTGGACAACAATAATGAATGATTTTAAACAAATTTTAGCCGACTATACGGCCAAGTTCAACCAAGAGATTGGACGTTTTTTTCCTTTTCCTGAAAAGTCAGAACGCAGAGTCACTGAAGCAATGCACTACTCTTTGACCCGTGGCGGCAAACGACTGCGCCCTTTCTTAGTTTATGAGACGGCCGCTTTGTTTGGTGTTGGTTTTGAACAATCCATCAATACTGCAATTGCGCTGGAAATGCTGCATACATATTCTCTTATTCACGATGACCTTCCGGCAATGGATGATGACGATTTACGGCGCGGTTTCCCAACTTGCCATAAACAATTTGACGAAGCAACGGCAATTATTGCCGGTGATGGGCTTTTAACCTACGCTTTCGAAATTATGAGTTATCCGCAAACCGCTCCGGATGCAAATATGCGCTGTCGTTTAATTGAAATGTTGGCGCGTGCTGCCGGTGCCTTTGACGGCATGGTTGCCGGACAAATGCTCGATTTAATTGCTTCCGCATACAATACCTCTGAGCAAAATCGTGAAGAGATAATTAAACGGATTGAAGAAATGAAAACCGGACGCCTATTGCAATATGCCGTAGAAGCCGGAGCAACGCTAGGCGGAGCAACCTCCGAAGAGGCCGAAAAACTGCGAAACTATTCGCGTAAAATCGGCATTGCATTTCAGATTGCTGACGACATTTTGGATGCTACCGGTAATGAAAGCAAAGTCGGTAAAACTCTGCACAAAGATTCTCAGCAAAACAAGCTAACTTTTATATCGCTATATGGGCTTGAAACTGCTAAAAAAATCGCTAAAGAATTAATACACAGCGCAATTAACGATATAGCCGTTTTTGGAGAAAAAGCCAAAAACCTGCAAGATTTAGCCCATTACATAATCACACGCAACCACTAAGGGAGCTTATCATGAAAAAAATTTTAACATTATCAATTATCATCGTCACCATTGCATTAATAGGAGGTATTGCTCTTGCTCAAGTTCAATTTGGCGTTCCTAAAAAAATGTCGACACGCTCTCTCAATATCTCATTTTTTGACGATTATTACCCGCTGGGAACCATAGATAGCCACAAATACGCAGGCATATTTGACCGTTTGTTAAGTGATTTTGAAGAAAAAGCCCAATTTACTGCCCATATTTTCGAATCAGATACTTATGAAGATACTGTACGCAAAGGGGCTAAAGGACGTAGCGATATTTTACTTGGTATGTATTCTGACACCCCTCTTTATGAGGACTGGAAATATATCTATCCGGCCATGATCGACAACCCAATTCATCTGGTCATGCTGCCATCTCGTATATCCGAAGTCAAAAATATTGATGACCTCAAACAAATGAAAGGCGCCATGGACTCCAGAGAACAATTAAGTACTTTTGTTCAAGATCAGCTATCATTATTCAACATTGAAAAAGTAGACAATTCTTATGACCTATATGGCAAATTGATGCGCGGAGAAGTTGATTATATATTCACCAGTTATTGGTTTGGAATGACCGAAATGATGAAACTTGGATTAAATGATATGCTAAGTATTTCAAAGAAAAGCATTTGGAATATGCCTGTATTTTTAGGCATTGCCAAAACCTCTCGTGAACGCGATTATCTGGTCCATAATTTTACACAATTGATGCAAAATCAAGAAACTCGCGACAAAATCAAAGCACGCGCTATTGAAATTCTTGAACAAATAAAACAAGAAACTCAAGGAACAGTTCCTCCATCTTATGTATTAGAAAATCAAAATAGCAATTGACCTTGGGCATACAAATTGTTAAGTTAACAGATAGAATATATTGAAGGCAGGTTTTTCATGGTTTTGTTAATACATCATCCCGTTTCCTCTTTTTCTCGCAAAGTGCGTCTATTGCTGGGAGAAAAACGAATTTTATTTGTTCTAAAAGAAGAAGAACCATGGAATTTATCAACAGAAGCTCTGCGTCTTAATCCCGCCGGAGAACTTCCTATATTTGTGTATGACGGCAACGTAATTACCGGAAATAACGCTATTTGCGAATTTTTAGATGAAGCTTATAAATCAAAAGAAATATCTCTTATTAATGGCGATTATAAGCATCGTGCCGAGATTCGCCGTATTACCGAATGGTTCGATAACAAATTCTACCGCGAGGTCTATCGCAATATTGTCAGTGAAAAGGTATTCAAACGTTTCATGTCAGGAATTGCTCCAGATTCCAGAATATTAAAAAGCGGATACAACAATCTTAATTTTCATCTTGAATACTTGGACTGGCTATGCGAGTCTCGTAATTTTTTGGCCGGAGATGAATTTTCTTTAGCCGATATCAGTGCAGCTGCTCAACTCTCCGTTATAGATTATTTGGGCGATGTACCTTGGGAAAGCTACAAAAACGCCAAAATATGGTATTCAAAAATAAAATCGCGTCCAAGCTTCAAAGAAATCTTAAAAGATAACATAAAAGGCATATTGCCATCTAAACACTACAGCAATTTGGATTTTTAGCTATGATAAAAAAATATGTACTACTCACCATTTTATGCGTTATTTTAAGCTCCTGCTCTTTATTGAGCTCACAACAGAACAACCCCAGCCGCCCATGGTGGAATATCCCTCCGTTTAGCTGGTTTGGAGCTCATGGCAACGGGCAAGAAGCTTACCACTGGCAACGTCCCCGCACTGGTGTGCAAAAATTTGCCATTGACCACAAATATTGTATGAAACAAGCTGCAACTTTCAAACTGCTTCCAGCTGCGAAGAGATGGTTGCATAATATTTTTTACACCGAAGAAAAACATCTTGAAATACGCGCTGATTGGAATGGCAAGAGCGGCATATGGGCAAGTTTTGTTCCATACCCCGGAGCACAACCTATCATGATTAACACTCCGGCTTTGGAAGACGACGATGATATAAATTATAAAAAATATGTAGATTGTATGCTAAATCGCGGATATACCGCCCGGAATTATGATATTCCTGACATAACAAACATTTATTTACGTGGATTAAAGGCGCAATAACCACCGCCGACTGACTTATAAAAACTTACAATATGCTGGTAAACCGCACCGCGACTGGCTGCAAGATTGTTTTGCGCCGAGAGCAGGTGTTGTTCCGCCAACAACAAATCACTAAACTCTACCAATCCTTCCTTATATTTTATTTTCATTGATGATAATACTTTTTGCATATTATTTACAGATTTTTGCAGCGCTGAATTTTTCTCATATTCTTTTTTTACGGCGGTTACTGCATTTTTTACCTCTTGTGCGGCCATCAACAACGCATTTTGATATGCATAAAAATATTCTGATTTTATCTCTTTACTAAGTTTGACCTGATTGGTGAGCTGTCCCCAATGTAAAAAAGGTAAATTTACTATCGGATTATATCCGTACGCCGCATTTTCAGACTTTCCTAAGTCCTTAATCAAATGTCCCTGCCACCCTAATAATGCGCTAACGTTTACATTAGGAAACAGAGCTGCAATCGCCTGCCCTATTTCAGCATTTTTAGAAACAAGCATATTCTCGGCAGCACGAACATCTGGGCGATAGCGAACATTTTCAAACGAAAATTGTGATAATTTTGATAAATCAAAATTAAATGTCTTTGCAACAATATTTTTAGTGTTTTGCGTTAATATTTCAACTGTATCAGGCATTTCTCCTGCCAATATTTCTATAGCCCCTCGATATGCACTTTCCTGATATTCAAGATCCGGTATTAACGATTTTGTTGTCTGTACGGCAAATTCTGCCTGATTTAACGCTGTATCATCAGCCAATCCTGATTTATATTTATCTCGAACTGTATTAAGAATGTCCTGTTGCAAATGCAGATTTTCTTTAGATATGCGTAACTGCTCTTGTGTTGCTCTCAACAAAATATAATTATTGGCAATCTCTGCGGTAAGCGATAACAATGCATCATCAAGGCTATTTATTGATGCTTGGTACTGCGCCCAATAACTCTCGGTCTGCCTGCGTCCTCCGCCCCAAATATCAAGCTCCCACGAAGCATCAAGCCCAACCTTAAAATAATCACTCTTGTCTCCAAACTCATTATATTTTGGAGCATAAGCATAATTATACGCCCCACCAGCATCAATCATTGGCCAAAAGGCAACTTTTTTAATATTAAGGCTATATCTTGCCTGACGTAATTTAGATTTAGCTGTTTTTATATCAGGACTATTCTGTAAAGCATGATTTATTATTTGATTTAAGATTTCATCATTAAATATAGTATACCATTTTTTATCACTCAGAATTTGTTCTCCCGATGCAAAAGATGGTTTATACTCCTCCCATAAATCCGGTTGCTGATAATCAGGCCCAACCGAACAAGCTCCCAAAACAATCAACGATATTATGTGCCATATTTTACGCATTGCGTTTACTCCTTCCACCCCACTCTTTCAAAGTTTCAAAAAGCGCAAAATATGCCGGAATAAAAATAATTCCCACAAATGTTGCTCCAATCATGCCATAAAATACCGCTGTGCCTATGGCTATCTGACTGGCTGCCCCGGCTCCGCTGGCAATAATCATAGGAAACACTCCGAGAATAAATGTCATTGCTGTCATTAAAACTGCGCGAAAACGTTCTCCGGCTCCTTTCATTGCTGCATCAACAATTGCATCACCTTTCTCTCGATAATCTTTAGTAAATTCAACAATTAAAATAGCATTTTTAGCGGCCAAACCAATTAACATTACAAGCCCCAACTGAGCATAAATACTTAAAGTCTGCCCCATTAGGTGTAATCCTACCAACGCTCCCAAAATTGCAAAAATTGTCGAAAACATCACCGCAAATGCCAACATCCAACTTTCATACAATGCCACCAAGAACAAATAACAGAAAATTAAGGCCAGAGCTATCAATATAACCACCAATCCTGAAGCCTCAACCTCTTGAAGACTAAGTCCTGTCCACGCAATTTGATATTTTTCCGGATTAAGCTTTTGGG
>CADBMA010000071.1 GCA_902795665.1 uncultured Rhodospirillales bacterium | reverse complement strand
TAACCCAAAGAATCCTTCATTGCGTTTAGCAAAGCTGAGCTTGGTTTGCCGGTGCGGACGTTTTTCCATTTTTGCGGAACCCTTCCGAATGTGACCAAATAAACCGATACTCCTGAGGCTGCGCAGCAATTTTCTGTTGTGCTCTCGGTCGGATTTTCAGGATCAGACATATCCATACAAGAGCTGGGGAGCGACGAACGGGTTGGGCTGTCTTTATCCAAGCAATATATTTTTGAGGTAAAACGAGCCACGCCAGAATTGGCCTTGAAACCATATGGCAAATAGCCTTTGTGGTCTGACGGTTTCCACTCTCCTTGGGTGAAAGAGGCTCTGTTGTTTTCTCCATTGCTGTTATTTTTATAGGCATATTTGACCATGCCTTGGTGTTGAGTATAAATTTTGGTGACAATGGTTTGGGCTTGAGGTTCAACGTACAAATGATTGATATCCGGACGAAGCGATGTTCCCAACGCTGCCAGAGCTGCAATAAATGTCGCTATAATTACCCATAAATACATGGCTGTTCCCCAAAACTAAATTCTCATTTTAAGGTATCATAAGTTTGCTTTAAAAAAAAGCTAATTTTTGCCTGTATAGTAGAAATTAATATATTTGTAACAATTGATTAGCTGAGATAAAACTATTTATCATCTTTTGAATTTTTCTTTGACTTTAGTTGTCCGCAAGCTGCCAAAATATCTTGCCCGCGAGCCGTGCGTATCGGTGCCGCGAATCCGTGCTTTTGCAATTCTTCCGAAAAGGCATGAATGCGGTTGTTGGAGCTTGGGGCAAAGTCACAGCCCGGCCACGGATTGAAGGCAATCAGATTAAACTTGGCATTGATTTTATTGCTCTTCATCAGGCGGATTAATTCTTCCGCATGAGCATAGCCGTCATTAAAATTATTGAGCATAAGATATTCAAAAGTTATATAGCCGCCGTGGTTGTCCTGATATTGTCGGCAAGCTTTTATCAAATCGGGCAGCGGATATTTTTTGTTTATCGGCATAATTTGAGAGCGAAGCTCGTTATTGGGCGCGTGGAGGCTGATGGCCAAGCGGGTGCCGACTTCTGCATCAAAATTGGGGATATGCGGAACAATGCCAGAGGTCGAAACCGTTATGCGGCGCTTGGATAAGGCAATGCCCTCCCCGTCTGAGATAATTTTGACCGCTTTGGCCAAATTGTCATAGTTCTGAAACGGCTCACCCATGCCCATAACCACAATATTTGACAGCATTCGCGACTGTTCTTTCAGGTTCCATTCCTTATAAACATCGCGCGCGACCATAAACTGACTGACAATTTCTCCCGCAGTCAGATTGCGTGTTAGTTTTTGGCTGCCGGTATGGCAAAATTTGCACCCCATTGCGCAACCAACCTGTGTTGAAATGCAAACCGCGCCGCGGTCTTCTTCCGGAATATAGACCATTTCAACACGCTGCCCGTCGCCAAACTCAAGCAGCCACTTATGGGTGCGGTCGGAAGATATTTGCTCATCAACAATGCGGGGGCGCGATAAATCAAAATATTGCCCCAATTTGGTGCGCAAATCTTTGGAAAGATTGGTCATTTCGTTGAAATCGGTTACTCCGTAATAGTAAACCCATTGCCAAATTTGCTTGGCGCGAAAAGTTGGTTCGCCCATCTGCTTGAGGTGTTCTTGCAGTTCTTCTTTGGACAGACCTATCAGTTCTATTTTTTCACTCATCGGCGGCACTTGGCGCTGATGGCACGATAAGCGGCGCTAAACCCTTTCAGCGAATAATAGTCTTTGGTCAAGGTACCCTTCGCTGAAGTACCGTCAATTATCAGGCGTTCACCTTTTTTCATTGCTTCAACCAATTTCTTGTCTGCGGCCGGACTCATGGTCCAAGCTTTATCATTGTCGGCAAAAAAATCTGTAAAAGCATCTTTGCCGATTTTGACAACTATCGGAGCTCCGCTTTTGTACGTATAGCCGGCAGTAAAATTAACCACATCAAAAGTCTTGTCCGCCGGACGGTGAGTGATTACCATATAAACTTCGCCGCGCTTATTATATTTGCCCTCTGATTTTTGCGCGCTGCTAGCCATGTAGCAAACCGTGTTTTTGCCTTCTTTATAAGCAAAGGCAGTCCAATCATCGTATTCGCCTATCATCTGCGGTTTTTCAGCGTGAGCGGCAATTGTATATAAACATATTAAACAGCCGGTGATAAACCCGATTTTTTTCATTGTATTTATCCTTTTTTTGTAGTTAATTTCTGCTATATAAATACATAAAATTGTTGTAAATGACAACTGTTTTAATATGGGTTGCTGATGATAAAAGATAAATATTTGGATATTAATAAAATTACTACCGACAAAAGTGTTTTGCGCATTTTTGATATTGTGCGCAGCCACGGAGGGATTGTGCGCTTTGTAGGCGGTGCCGTGCGAGATGCAATTGCCGGCAAACACGGAGGAGACCTTAACCTATCTACTGACCTGTCTCCTGATGAATTGGTTGAGGCTTGCGAAGATGCCGGCGTTAAGACCACGCCTATCGGTCTTAAACACGGCTCTTTGGGGATTGTTATTAACGGGACAACTCTTGAAGTTACTTCTTTGCGCAAAAATATAAAAACTGATAAAAACCACTCAATGCTTGAGTTTACAGATGACTGGCGTGCTGATGCTTCGCGAAGAGATTTGACAATTAATGCAGTATATGCTGATGACGAAGGTAATGTTTTTGATTATTATAACGGGATAAATGACTTAGAAAAGGGAATCGTGCGTTTTATCGGAGATGCGGATCAGTGTATAAAAGAAAATTATCTCCATATACTTCGTTTTTTTCGTTTTTATTCACTGTTTGCCAAGACTCCCATTGATAAAAAATCTCTTCAGGCCTGCATAAACAATCGTAACGGGCTAAAATCTGTTGCGGTTGAGCAAATTCGCGATGAGCTGACCAAAATTATCTTAACACCGCGGGCGGCAGAGGTTTTGGAAATTATGCTGGATAATGGAATTTTGCTGAACTGGCTGGGAAAATCGGATCATTTGAGCAATTTGGAGTTTTTGATTAGACTTGAAAAAGCCTGCGGTGTGGAGCCAAATGCAATGCGGCGATTTTTTGTGCTTTATTTTCCGGACAAGGCTTTGGCCGAAAATTTTGCAATGCGGATGCACTTGAGTAAAAAACAGCGCGAAACAATGGTAAAATGGGCCAGCACAAATATTGGTATTGAAAACATACTTGAGGACAAGTTGCGCCGCAAAGTATTGTACTTGTATGGGCGAGAGTTTTGTCTGGATAAGTTTTTAATTGAAGCCTCGAAGCAACAAATTGTGCCCGACAATCTGCTGGGGCTGATTAAACAGATAAGCGAATCGGAAATTCCTGTGTTTCCACTAACCGGACGCGATGTTATAATGTCCGGAAAAGCTGATGATAAAGAAGTTGGAAATATCATTGAAAGACTGAAAAACAGGTGGATTACACAAGATTTCAGCCTTTCAAAAGAAGAGTTATTATCTGCTATTTAGCGACCAACGCAGCCAAAAGTTTCTTTGGCGTATTGTGCATATAAATGGTAATATTTATCCAAACTTTCTTTAACCATGCGGTTTACGCTGCCTTTAGGAAATTCGCCTTTAGCATTCATTTTTCCGGCTTTGATTCCGGTTAAAATTTCAATTCCGTCGTCAACGTTATCAATAGCATAAATGTGAAACTTTCCGTCACGAACAGCATTAACTACATCTTCACGCAGCATCAAATTGCTGACGTTTGTGCGAGGAATAATAACCCCTTGATCGCCGGTAAGACCACGATGACAGCATACATCAAAAAAGCCTTCAATCTTTTCATTAACTCCACCAATGGGCTGGATATCTCCGAATTGATTGATTGATCCGGTTACCGCAATACCTTGTTTTATCGGGATATTTGCTATTGCTGATAATAAGCAATAATATTCTGTGGATGAGGCGCTATCGCCATCAACTCCACCGTATGACTGCTCAAACACGATTGAGGCAGATAAAGACAGCGGTGAATATTTTGCAAATCGATTGGCAATCAAAGACTGCAAAATCAGCACACCTTTGGTATGTATCGGTCCGCTCATATTGGTTTCGCGCTCAATATTGATAAATTCTCCATTACCAATGCGAGCCTGTACGGTAATTTTTGCCGGTTTACCAAAAGAAAATCGCGAGAAATTATAAACCACCAGCCCATTAATCTGCCCTACTTTGCTGCCTTTAGTATCAATCATAATTGTTCCGTCATCAATTTGTTCGAGCATTGCTTGCTTGACGCGGTCGCTGCGATAAATCTGAGCAGAAATGGCTTGGTCAATATGTTTTTTGCCGATTTGTTTAGAGTTAGACTCTCTTGCCCAATAATCAGCCTCACGCAGCAAGTCGCCGATAGAGGCAATATGGGCGGTTAGTTTTTTTGAATCGTCGGCCAGCCGTGATGAGTGTTCAATAATGCGTGCAACCGCCTGACGATTAAGGCTGCGCAGCTTTTTCTTGTTGGACAATGAGCCGATAAGTTTGGCATATTCAATCTCATTATCGTCATTGCGATCCATTAAAGTGCCAAAATCAGCTTCAACCTTAAAATAATCCGAAAAGTCTGGGTCTCTCTCTGATAACAAGTCGTACAATTCTTCATCGCCGGTTAAAATAATCTTGACATCAAGAGGAATTGGCTCGGGGTCCAGAGAGATGGTTGTAAAGCTGGTTTCATCTCCGGGAGTTTCGATTTTGATGCTCTTAGAAGCCAGAGCGCGTTTGAGCGAATCCCATGCGTATGGTTGCAATAAGAGTTTGCGGGCATCGATGAGCAAAAATCCTCCGTTAGCCCGATGCAGGGCACCGGCCTTGATTAAGGTAAAATCTGTCAGCAATGCACCGTATTGCTGAATTCTTTCAACACGGCCGACCAAGTTACCCTGTGTGGGGTGGTCAAGGTGGATTATCGGTGCACCGGAATCCGGCTCATTTTTAACAATCACATTAACTTTGAATTTGGCAAATTTATCTTCTTCTTGGCGATTCATCTTGGAGAGCAGAGAAGTTAAAGCATCATCTTCTCCTGTGGTTTGCGCCGGATTGTTTTCGGTTGGCAAAAAGTCATCAATATTGCTGACAATATGATTTTGAACATTTTTCAAAAAGTCTGTAATTTCACGCAATCCTTTATATTTTTGACGCAAATCATCAATTGGTTTTTTAACCGCCAGTTTAATAAACTTTTCGCGCAGGATATTGTGTTCGCGACGTTGTTTATCTTCCCACTCCGGTAAATCTTTAGCCACTTTTTCAATTTCTTCTTGCATCAGGTTTAAATCGTTCAGCAGCTCTTTCTTTTCATTTTCAGGCAGGTTGTCAAATGCTTCAGGACTGAGAATTTCACCGTTTTTAACCGGTGCCACAACCAATCCTACCTGCATATGAAGCAGGGACACGCTTTTGCCTTTTGCTTTCTTTTGCAAAATGCGCAGATACTCGTCTTTTTTGTGTTTGTACTTTTCCTGAATTATACTGACTCCGGCCTTGTATTCATCGCTTTCCAATACAGCGGGAATCGCTATGCTGAAATCTTCTATAAGTTTATCGATATCACGGGCAAAACCACAGGCCTGACCGGCGGGAAAACTGATAATATGCGGTTTATACGGCTCATCAAAGTTATAGACATATGCCCAATCTTTCGGGGTTGGTCTGCGCTGGGCTTCTTCTTCAAGAATGCGTTTAACCAAACTGGTTTTTCCGGTTCCTTCCAGCCCCAAACAGAAGAGATTGTAGCCTTTAGATTTGATGTTTATTCCCAGCTCAACGGCTTTCATGGCTCTATCCTGTCCTAAAGCAGACATTCTTTCT
Organism: uncultured Rhodospirillales bacterium; assembly: GCA_902795665.1. Classification (GTDB taxonomy): domain Bacteria; phylum Pseudomonadota; class Alphaproteobacteria; order RF32; family CAG-239; genus JAFUYI01. Next base: position 3,608 of record CADBMA010000071.1, on the reverse strand, counting down.
TCTAGCTCAGCGGTAGATGAAAAATCAAACTTCTGTGAGTTGCAAACTGTATAAAGTTGATGTGGTTTTAATGTAGAAATACTCATTTTGGTTCCGTTTCTTAAACAATGTTAGCTTTGTGTTAGATATAATAACGAAAACCTAAAATCTGGTAAACATTGAAAAATAATTTGCGCCAGATAGCATTATGTCTCCGTCAATATAGTTTTTTTCATATCCGAGAATGTAGTAATGCTGCGGTATGATGACATTGCGCCAGTTATTGAGCAATGCGTTTTTAACCGTAAACCCGTTTTTGTTAATAAAATCATTAAGTTCTTTGGACCACGCTACGGTGTTGAAATCACCGAAGACAACTACAGGATCATCGTGTTTGGCGCAGAATGTGGATAGGCTCTCTAATACTTTTGCATATTGTGACTTGCGCATACCGCTGAAATCAACAGCAATGAAAACTATCGGCATATTATTGAATTGGACTTTAGCAAAATCTGCGTGCAAATTTTCATCAAGCTTGATGCGTCCTGATACAGAAACCGGAAGATTTGAAAGCATAAAGCCATTATCCCACCCTTCGGAAGAATGAAGGAATGCGTATTTTTCAGAAAGCATTGTGCGGAGGTCAAAATCATTCATCTGCGGCGACATAACTGCAATAATGTTTGATTTTTTGTTTTCAGCAAACTCTATAACCTCAAAAGGATCGGTTGCTTTGGAAACAAAAAGCAGTCGGGGAGATGAGGCTGTTTTTTCCGTAAAGTTGATTATGTTTACTACCGAAGAAACGGTGAAATAGTTAATTATACCTAGAACAAACGCTAAAAACATATATCCCCAAGATCTACGCAAAAGCGAATATATGAAAATTATTAGTAAAACTAAAAAAAATTGCCACCGGTACTGAGCAAAAAAATGAGAAAAAACATTTGAACCAAAGCCTAGAAATGTAGCCATCGCAAGTAAAAAAATTGATGTCTTTAAAATGGTGTTTACACGGGCTTTGTGTTTTTTGTTGGATAGATATCCCATAGTTGCGAATCTTCTTTATTGTTTTTTTACGAGTAATATAATAATCTTATATTGGAAAAAATTTTTTGTAAATAACCGCCGGTAAAAGTATGGACAATATTTTTGATTTATCAAATTTTTTACATTTTGTGACCGAATTTGCTGTATCAGCATATCAGCGGTCGGCTGCATATCTGTCAGAATTACCGCAACACAAGCTGACTGCCGTATCATTATTTTTGGTTTTAATCGCCCTGCTCTTTGTTTTTATTTTGGTTTGGTATGTTAAAACAATTTTACGCGCAATTCGCGAGGAAAAGCGTAAAGAACAGGAGATTATGGAAAATATTGATGTCCGCCTTGACAGAAGAATCCCCCAGTACGATTTTGATGAAGATATTGATGCCGAAACGCCAAAAAATCCCCAAGAAAAAATATTCAATAAAGAAAAAAACAAAAAGCCAAAAGAGATTATTAAAAAAAATACTCCTGATTTTGACTGGGAGCGTCATAAATATTTTGATGATGATGAAAGGATTGGGTCGTCTGACGTCCTACAATACCGTCTTAAACCACAAAAACTTGAAACCATGCTCGGTTTGATTGTTGACTTATTGGAGCGTGGGGTTGATGAGCCTAAAATTGCTCAGACGATAATGTTTAAAAATCAACACTTGAATAGTGAAGATGATATTATTCAAACAATTACCTCTATCAAGTTTTTTGTTTATCTGTGCCTTAATGGGCGCTTTAGAAAAATAAACAGCGACCGTTTGCTTCCTCAAGAAACAACCGCCGTTTTTCATATTGCCAGAGGTGATTGCTCTTTGGCGCTGTTGCTGCTTGAGACAATGATTGATAACAATATTGCTAAAATTAATTCCATGCGCGAAGGACGTGAAAAAGATCGAAAGTGGAGCGAAACTTCAAACTGTGCCACCATATTCGGCACTCTGGCCTCTTTTGAAAATACCATATTGGCAATTGGAGCATTTGAGTTGGCGATTGAGCTTAATCCACGCAATGTTACCGCTTGGGGACGTATTGCGGATATGTACAATCGTATAGAACAAACCGAAAAAGCTGTATGGGCGTACAACAATGTTCTTAATCTGGCCGACGAGGTTCTTTATACGCAGCAAATTGCCAACGCCAACAAGATGCTTGCCGCATATTATAGAGAGAATAACCGTCGTGATGAGGCCGAAATTATGTCAGGTAAAAGCCGTCGCTATTATGATATGGTTGGAATTAACAAGCCATTGACAGAGCGCGAAGTTAAGATTGTAAGGATTATTGAATCAAATGAATTTGATAATATGGAAACTATTGTTGATAATTTATTCAATCCGCAAAAAGCACCCGAAACAGATGGGTATGTATAATATCTTCTTAAAATAAAGGCGGGTAACTCACAAAAAACCCTTGCCAACATAAGGGTTTTCGGCTATTTTACAGCATATTTTGTAATCATTTCAAGAGTATAATATGACCGATTTATTTGAAGGTACTGCTGTTGCCACAAGTTCTTATTCTGCACAAGATATTCAGGTTCTTGAAGGTCTTGAGGCGGTTCGCGCACGCCCCGGAATGTATATCGGAGGTACAGATGAGCAGGCGTTGCATCATCTTGCTGCCGAAATTTTAGATAATTCGATGGACGAAGCGGTTGCCGGTTTTGCCAACAAAATCGAAATTACCCTTAACCCCGACTATTCTTTGACAATTACGGATAACGGACGAGGTATTCCGGTTGACCCTCATCCAAAATATCCGGATAAATCTGCTTTGGAAGTGATTATGACCATGCTTCACTCCGGCGGAAAATTTGGAGGAGGCGCTTATAAAGTGTCCGGCGGTTTGCACGGCGTGGGATCATCTGTTGTAAACGCGTTGTCTGAAACAATGACCATTGAAGTGGCGCGGGATAAAAAACTTTATCGACAGCATTACGCAAAGGGCAAACCCTTGGATAAGTTGGAGTTGGTCGGGGCGGTTTCTAACCGCAGGGGTACGAGTATTACTTTTAGACCAGATCCGGAGATTTTTGGTACAAATTGCTGTTTTGTGCCCAATAAATTGTATCGTATGGCGCGCTCAAAGGCGTTTTTGTTCAAAGGCATTCATATTATGTGGAAATGCGCTCCTGAGCTTATCGGCGAAGGTGAACAAACACCAACCGAATGTGAACTGCATTTTCCTGACGGACTGAAAGATTTTCTCAATTATCAAATTGGCACTCGTACAACCATTAACCGCTCATCTTTTACCGGCGAATCGTTGCTGGCTAATGATGAGGGCAAAGTTGAGTGGGCAATTACATGGCCGGAAGATGAAAACGGATTTTGTTATTCATATTGCAACACCGTAATAACACCGCAAGGCGGAACTCATGAACTTGGTTTTAAGTCTGCTCTGCTTCGCGGACTGAAAGAATATGGCGAAATGGCTAATATTAAAAAAGTTTCTAATGTAACTAATGAAGACTTTTTGAGCGATGCTTGTATTATGCTGTCGGTATTTATCCGTGATCCTGAATTTCAGGGACAAACTAAGGATAAACTGACTTCTACAAAGGCGGTTCGTTTGGTGGAACAGGC
>CADBMA010000070.1 GCA_902795665.1 uncultured Rhodospirillales bacterium | reverse complement strand
TCGGTGCATGGCTGATGAATATCCTTTTATCCCTCCGATTGAGAGCACAGCAATTATTGCTAAAACGCCGAGCATTTCTACCATTGAGCGCCCCTTTTGTTGGACGTGTTTTTTCAGCAAGGATATATACATATCGGTATGATTCTCTTTGTAAAATATAGTTAATTATGTTCATTTTAAACGATGGTTTAAAATGAACATTTTTATACCCCTCAACACCGCAGAAAACAAGGAAAAATCTTAAAACGATGGGTGAGGATTTATGATACAAAAAAACCCTCGGAATTAACCGAGGGTTTTTTGAAGTATATGAGATTATTTTACTTCTTCAAAGTCAGCATCTACAACCCCGTCATCCTTGGGTTGATTATCAGATGTTGCTCCCATATCCGGTCCTTGCTGAGCACCTGAGGGACCAGCTTGTTTATACATAGCTTCGCCCAATTTCAGCGAGGCCTGCATCAGGCTTTCGGTTTTTTCTTTAATAACCGAAATGTCGTCGGCCTCAAGCGCGGTCTTTAGTGCTTTGATTTCGGTTTCGATAGCGTTTTTATCTGCTTCTGTAATCTTGTCAGCATTTTCTTTCAAGGTTTTTTCGGTAGTGTGAACCAAAGCCTCGGCCTGATTTTTGGCCTCGACAATTTCTTTCTTCTTCTTGTCGGCTTCGGCATTTGCTTCAGCATCTTTTACCATTTTTTCAATATCAGCATCAGACAAACCGCCGCTGGCCTGAATTCGGATAGCTTGCTCTTTGTTTGTTGCCTTGTCTTTTGCGGAAACATTAACAATACCATTGGCATCAATATCAAATGTGACCTCAATTTGCGGCATTCCACGTGGTGCAGGAGGAATGCCAACCAAATCAAATTGTCCCAACAGCTTGTTGTCTGCGGCCATTTCGCGTTCTCCTTGGAACACACGAATAGTAACCGCACTCTGTCCGTCTTCAGCTGTGGAGAAGACTTGGCTCTTGCGTGTCGGAATGGTGGTATTGCGGTCAATCAGGCGTGTAAACACACCACCCAAAGTCTCAATTCCCAAAGACAACGGGGTAACGTCAAGCAGCAAAACATCTTTGACATCGCCCATCAACACACCGCCCTGAATGGCTGCGCCAACGGCAACAACTTCGTCCGGATTTACTCCTTTATGCGGCTCTTTGCCAAATATTTCCTTAACTTTTTCCTGAACTTTGGGCATACGGGTCATACCGCCGACCAAAATAACTTCCTTAATTTCACCCGCGCTCAATCCGGCATCGGCCAAAGCCTTTTTGCAAGGAGCAACGGTGCGCTCAATCAGGTCATCAACCAAAGATTCCAACTTTGCTCTGGTCAACTTGATATTTAGGTGTTTTGGACCGGTTGCATCGGCGGTAATAAACGGCAGATTGACGTCTGTCTGGGTTGCTGAAGATAATTCGATTTTTGCTTTTTCAGCAGCTTCTTTCAGGCGTTGCAAGGCCAAACGGTCATTTTTCAAATCAATACCGCTTTCTTTTTTGAATTCATCGGCCAAATAATTGACAATGCGTTGGTCAAAATCTTCGCCGCCGAGGAATGTATCACCGTTGGTCGATTTGACTTCAAAAACGCCATCGCCGATTTCCAAGATAGAAATATCAAAAGTACCGCCGCCCAAGTCATAAACCGCAATCGTTCCGCTGGTGTTCTTGTCCAATCCATATGCCAAGGCTGCTGCTGTCGGCTCATTGATAATACGCAAAACGTCCAGTCCGGCAATTTTTCCGGCATCTTTGGTTGCTTGACGCTGCGAATCGTTAAAATATGCCGGAACGGTAATCACTGCCTTATCAATTTTTTCGCCCAAATAAGCCTCGGCGTACTCTTTAATTTTCTGCAAAACAATAGCTGAAACCTGAGAAGGAGCATATTTTTGTCCTTTGGCTTCAACCCATGCATCGCCGTTGTCGCCCGAGATAATCTTGAAAGGAACCAAGTTGCGGTCTTTTTCAACCTCTGGCGAGTCAAAACGACGCCCAATTAAACGCTTGATTGCAAATAGTGTGTTTTCCGGATTGGTAACCGCTTGGCGCTTTGCTGCCGCACCGACCAATCTTTCGTTGTCTGTAAAAGCCACAATTGAAGGGGTTGTTCTTGCGCCTTCGCTGTTCTCCAAAACTTTGGCATCTTTGCCTTCCATAACGGCAAAACAAGAGTTTGTTGTGCCAAGGTCAATACCAATAACTTTATTGCTCATTTTATAAATCCTCTTTTCGTTAATTTTTCTATTTTGTTATATAGGAACAAAAAAAAGCCGATGCAAGAGCAACGGCAATTTTTTTGAAAAATTATTTGTTATTCGATACTAAAACCGGTTTTACCGCTCTCAATTACTGAAGATACAAAAGCAAAATCGTTTTGATTGCATGAGTAAATGCGGTACAATATGTCCCCACTGGCGACAACATCTCCGGTTTTGCGGAATATATCAATTCCTGCTCCGGCATATTGACCGGCTCCGGATAGTGCTGCAATGCGGCTTATTAATGCGGTGTTAATATGTGAAACAGTACCGTTTTTGTCAGCGACGATATCGCGGGTGAGGTGTCCAAGCTGAGAAGTTTCTTTTTTGCCCTGCATTTTGGTAATCATTTCAAAACTGTCAAAAGCTTTACCACTTTTTAGCATTTCTTTGGCAACCAGATATCCTTGTCCGCCGCGAAGCTTGGGGTCAAACTCTAAAATTCTTCCTGCCAAAAACATAGCTTTTTCTTTTAAATCGTCAGGGGCGTCTTCTTTGTTTTTAAGAACTTTCATTATATCTCGTGCTTCTAAAGCGGCGCCAACACCATAACCAATGGGTTCTGCGCCGTCGGTTATAGCAATGTCAATATGAAGTCCAATCATGTCGCCGACATATTCAATCAGCTTGCGTAGGCGCATAGCCTCAGAAGATGTTTTGATTTTGGCGCGAATTCCAACCGGAATGTCAATCAATAAATGGGTAATTCCTGCGGCCATTTTGTTTGCTAACAAAGAAGCAACACTGCGCTCCAAAGTTGTTAAACCGTTTTGCTTTTCAACCATAGAAATAATTTTGTCTGCTTCACATATTTCAATTTTGTTGGAGCTGATAATTGCGGCGCGGCGTTCTAAAATTTGTTTTTTGAGGTTGCGTGCGTCAATATCAACGTTGGCAAAAATGCGCATTGTATCAAGCACGCCGTTTCCTGTCGGAGATGCGTCAGAAATAATTTTAGGCATTGGCAAGCCATAGGCGGCAACAATTGCGGCAATAATTAAATCAACTTTATTACCGGGGATATCGTCAAGGCAGTGATAGTCGGTGACAATCTCTTCTGTTCCCCAATCCAAACTTTTATCTCCGCGCAGAGCTTCGGTTAAATCAAGGACCTCTCCAGGAGTTATAAAAGAGCCCATAGCTACCAAAAACGATGCAATATCCATGTTGGAATAGCGGCGTTCAGTAATATCGGTGATGATTGAAGCATAGTCTTTAGCGCTTAAAATATTGCCGGATATTTTGCGTTTGACAGCACTTAAGCTTTGTGCTGACGGCGTGAGAGTCAGGGTTATTTTGGAGTTTTCTGGAAGGCCAATCTGCTTAAAAGCTTCTGTATTTAGTCCAAGCTCGTCAGGGCGGACAATCTTGTTGCCGTCAACAATTTGCAAAAAAGCAAATATAGGGTGTTGGCCGCCGTGAATTTCTACGCGCGTTAGTGAATTTATATTGTCAACTTTATAGATTGAGCAATCTTTGTTGATATACGCAATATTTTCGTTTAATGAACGAATTGGAATATGTTTTAATGAAAGCATAATCCTTCTCCTTTAGTCTGAACCGCTGATGCGACTGGCAAAATCAATTTTTGAGTATGCACTTTTAGCTTTTTTATCAGTTTTATCAGTTTTATTTTCAGTAGTTTTATTTTTTATAGGCCTGGTGTTGGGCTGGCTCAATATCTGCAGCACTTTCGATAAAGTATTTTTCATTTGAGAGCGATGAACAACAATATCAACCATTCCGTGTTCGCGCAAATATTCAGCCTTTTGAAAGCCATCAGGAAGTTTTTCGCGGATGGTTTGCTCAATTACGCGAGGACCGGCAAAACCAATAAGACATCCCTGTTCTGCAATATTGATGTCACCAAGCATGGCAAAAGATGCCGAAACGCCTCCGGTGGTGGGATCTGTCAGAACAGAGATAAAAGGCAGGTTATTTTCTTTAAGCTGCGTTACGGCGGCGGTGGTACGAGCCATTTGCATAAGTGACAAAATTCCTTCTTGCATACGGGCTCCGCCGGAGCTGGAGATTGTAATCAGGGGAATTTTGTTTTTAACAGCAACGTCGGCAGCCTTGACAATTCCTTCGCCGACAGCCATTCCCATAGAGCCGCCCATAAATGTAAAATCAAGTGCAGCAACAACACATTTAGTGCCGCCGATGGAGCCTTTGGCAACCTTTATGGCATCGTGACTGCCGGTACTGGCGCGGTAGCTGCGAAGGCGATCAGTATAGCGTTTGCTGTCTTTGAATTTCAACGGATCGTCGTTTGTTTGAGGAAGGTTAATATCAGAATAAACCCCTCCGTCAAACAGCATCTTTAGGCGTTTATCTAAAAAAAGCCGCAAGTGATGATCACATTCAGGGCAAACGTACCATATTTTTTTTAGTTCTTTGCTAAAAAGAAGTTTGCCGCAATTGGGGCATTTTAGCCACAAGTCGTCGGCAATTTCTTTCTGCGCGGTTTTTTTTATTTTGGGGCGCACAAAATCAGATAACCAGTTCATGTGGTTTGCTCCTTAATTTTAGAGGCACCAAAAATCATCTTGCTGTGGACGGCGTTTGAATAAGCCGGATATTTTTTGTTTTATTTTGCTGCCGGAAGACGGTTTGTCAGAATGGTGAAAGGCAGAATCTGCAGTTTTAATATTTTCGAGGTTTTCTTTTAACCCTTCTACCTTTTCAACCAGTTTTTGTTGCTCGGCGTTCAATTTTTTGTTTTGGCGGCGTTGGCTGCGCAAAGCTGTGCGTAAAGGAGAATAAGCCAACCACGAATCAATTTTGCCGATAATATAACCAAACAAAACCAAAACAACGATAACAACACTTAATGATGCGGTAATGGTAATATAGAAAGGCCACAGGTTAATGGACACCATATCGTTATTCATAAAAGCAACCACGGAAATTGCGACAATTAAAGAAACTCCGATAATAAATCTAAGAAAACTCATAACCTGTGCCTTTCTATAAAAAATTATTTATTGAGCATTTCGTATAAATGCTTACCGGCTTTGAAATGCGGAATATTTCGATCACCGATTTCCAAAGATGCGCCAGTGCGAGGATTTTTGGCAGTACGAGCATCGCGGCGATGAACGGAAAAAGCTCCAAAACCTCTAAATTCAACACGTTCGCCGGCAGCCATAGCTTTGATGATATTTGCCAAAATAACATTAACGATTTTTTCAATATCTTTAACGGTTAAGTTGGGGTTTTTGGCTGCAATTTTTTCAATTAATTCTGATTTAGTCACTTTTTTAATCCTTTACTATTTTATACATTGTTATTTTTTAGTTAAGTTAGCGTTTTTTATTTGAAAAATCAATAGTTCTATTTTAAAAAACGCAAATTATCCGGCATTTTTTTGTTGCAACAGAGACAAATGTTCGTTTCCGCCAAACTCTATTTCTTCTATTTTATCAATGCGGCGAGCGATTTTGGAAGATGATATTTTAATTTCTCCTATATCACGGCTTGCTTGGTCAAAGTGTTTTGCTAAATTATCGACCCTTTCGTCCAATCGCCCTATATCCTCAACCAAATATCCGACTTCTTTTTGGATTACCCCTGCTTGTTCTCGCATATGAGCGTCTTTTAGAATAGCGCGGACGGTATTTAATGTGGCCATGAGTGTGGTAGGAGATACAATCCACACCTTTGCGCGGTATGACGCTTCAACAACATCAACAAAACGAGCGTGCAGCTCTGCATAAACGCTTTCTGCCGGCAAGAACATTAAAGCTGATTCAGCGGTTTCTCCGGAAATTATGTATTTTTCGGAAATGTCTTCAATATGTTTAAGCACTGAGGCTTTGAAAAAACGCTCAGCCTCAACTCTTTCGCGATCAGAAGATGCGTTTTGCAATGCCTGATAGCTTTCCAACGGAAATTTGGAATCAATAACAATAGTTCCGGGAGGATTTGGAAGTTTTAAAACACAATCGGCTCGTTTTTGATTGGAGAGAACAACCTGAAAGTCATAGACCGAAGGCGGCAAAATAGAGGTAACTAAGTCGCGCAGCTGAATTTCACCAAAAGCTCCACGGGTTTGTTTGTTGGATAAAATTTCTTGTAATGATACGACCTGCTCAGATAAAGATGATATTTTTTGCTGGGCGGCATCAATTTTTGCCAATCGCTCACGCAGGGCTGTAAGGGTTTCAGTGGTTTTGGCGGTTGATTGTTGAATTCCTGCGCCAACGTTTTGAGTTACCTGCAACAATTTTTCATCAATTATTTTTAATAATGATAACTTTTGCTCGGCGATAGCTTGTGATATTTTGTTTTGCTCTTGAGAGCTGTGTTCGGATATTTGCGACAAGCGACCGCTGAGCTCGGCTTGATGTTGGATGATGATATCACGGACATGGCTGCCGCGAATTTGCATTATCAATACAAATATACCTAAAAAGAAAAGCAGAACGATTATGGCAATCAACGCTATTTCATTAAAAGACAGCAGCATTATTTGTTGTCCTTTGCGGTTGTGTCGATAGCAATGTTGCGCCCCATTGCGTAAATTTTTTCGTTGCGCTGTTTTTTCAGCTCTTCTCGGCTTTGAGACAGCAGTTCTGTCAGATTGCGGTAGATTGTTTTGTCAACATTTTCAATTGTGGTCAAAACGTCTCGATGTGCACCGCCCGTGGGTTCGGCGATAATTTCATCAATGACACCGAGCTGTTTTAAGTCTTGAGCGGTAAGTTTTAGGGCTTCGGCGGCTTCTTTGGCTTTGTCGGCGGATCTCCACAAAATGGAAGCGCAGCCCTCTGGAGAAATAACGGAATAAATTGAGTTTTCAAGCATTAATATTCGATTGGCGGTTGCGATGGCAATTGCTCCTCCGGAACCACCCATGCCGATTATTATTGATATAAGAGGAACGTGTATTTGCAAACACTTTTGAATTGATGAAGCGATGGCTTCGGCTTGTCCACGGGCCTCAGATTCAATTCCGGGATAAGCGCCATCAGTGTCAACAAAACAAATGACCGGCATATTGAAACGATCAGCCAAATCCATCAATCTTTTAGCTTTGCGATATCCTTCTGGTTTGGCCATACCAAAGTTATATTTGACACGGGTTTCAAGATCAACACCTTTTTCTTGACCAATGACCACAACCGAAATGCCGTGATATTTTCCGATACCGCCGATCATTGTTGCATCATCAGCAAAAGCACGATCACCACTCAGGGGAATAAAATCTTCAATCAAAGCTTTAATATAATCAAGGCATTGTGGGCGGTTGGGGTGGCGCGCAATCTGAACCTTTTGCCACGGGGTAAGGTTGGCATAAGATTGCTGAATTTGTCGTTCCAGCTTTAATTGCAAACGATTGAGCTCTTTGTCAATATTGACATCACTGTCTTTAGCAAGAGCGGTGACATTTTTAATTCGTTCTTCAATCTCTATAATTTTCTTTTCAAAGTCCAAAACGGTTTTTGTGTTGTTGTTCATTGATTTTACCCTGTTTTTATAGCAAATTGTGAGTGTTGTTTATCTTAAATGTGTTTTCAGCGGCTGCGGCCGGCATTTTGGTGTTGTATGATATTTTGGTTTTGTTTTTGCTCGTTGAGCTGATTTTCTTTAATCCGCTGTTGTTCTTCAGCGAATTTTTGAGCCTCATGCTCTTTTGTGGCGCGTCCGCTTTTTTCAAGAATGATTTCACGAGCTCGTTTTTCTTCATCCTGTTTTTCTTTTGCAGCAATTTTTTCTTGCAGACGTTGTTTACGACGTTTTTCTTCCGATTTTTCTTTAGTGATTATAGATTTATCATCAGAAGGCATTCTTTCTTCTTTGGGTTTTTGTTGCTGTTTTTGCTGCTGCGGATGTTTTTCTTCTTCGCGACTAAGATCTTCCCGATGTTTGTCGGGGCGAGTTTGGTCATCAGTCTTTTTGGAGGTTTCGCTCTGATTTTGCTCAGTAGTTTTTTCTTCTGTCGGTGAAGTTTTTTCAGCAGGTGGTGTTTGTTGATTATCCAAAACTTTTTCTTTGGTAACAGCCACAACTTCTTCTTTTTCTTGTTTTTGTTTTTCGATATTTTTTTGAACCGATTGCTTGTCTTTTTCTGCGTCATCAATTAAAGCCTGACGATTGTCTTTTTCTTCGGCATTTTTAATCTTTGGCTTTTCTTTGGAGGGTTTGGCAGGATTTTCTTCTTTGAATGAATCGATGTTATTTTCAGATGTTTTGCTGCGTTCTTGTTTGGCAATTTCTTGCAAAATGGCTTTAGCTAAGTTTTGAGCGTCAATGGTATCTGATTTGCGTTGTTGTTCTGCAATAATTTTTTTATCCACATTTTTGCCAAGGTTTTGAACAATTTGTTCAGCCTGCTTTGCTTGCATATCGCGTTCTACGGACTGATGCAAGTTGATATTGCGGTTGTGCGGATTTTCCATACGTTCAAGAATTTTCCGCTCTTCAGGGGTTAAGGCTTTTTCAAGGGAGGAAGTTTCTTTATCCATAAAAACCGGAACCAAAATATATTCATCATCATCCTCTTCGTCGTCGTAGGCGTCACGGATTTTTTTACTGATTTTGGTAAATCCTTTGGGGGCGGGAGCTTTTAGTTTGTTTTTGGATTTTATGTCGCGTTTTTTTTCAGCGTTGTACATATTGGCTTCTTTGACGTTGACTTTTAATGTCAAACGCTCGTTTTTATCAATGCCGCTTTTTTTCCAATCCATGTTGGCGTCTTCTTTATATTCGTCAGTAGCACCTTTTGGGGTTACGTCGCCGAAAAAATCGTCATCATCCATATTTATATTCCTATATATCTTCCGTCTTTAATGTAATGCATCAAGCCGATTTTGTCAAACATTAAACACCTGTGGTCTGGCGCATTAAAACCATGATGGATTCGTTTGACAACAGGCTTGAAAAACACTCAATAGTGGTATTGTCAGTTCTTTTAAGGCTAAAAGCTTGAGTGTTGTTGCTAAACAGATGGTTTGTGATGTCTTTTTTTAACTCGGGCCAGTTAGTGGTATTAGCAAAAAAATTGCGCTGTGTATCCAGCAATTCATAAAAAGTCGGTTCTTCGTCGAGTATTTTGCTGTCGGCTTGCCACAGTGAGACATAAGCTTGATTGTAGAAGCGCAAACGACCGTTGCTTCCAAAAATAAGCACCGCCTCTCCAATATTGTTTAAGATTTCTTGCTGTACATTAATCAGAGCGTTGTATTCTCGACTTGCCGCCAAGCGGTCAGATATATCTTCAAAAGCAAATACAACCCCTCCTTTTGCATAAGGAGCGCGGACACGGCGCAAAGACCTTCCATCAGGTAGGTAAAGCAAGTCTTCTTTAGGTTCAATAATGTTGCTGAATTTTTTAAGCTCTTCATTTTTGTAATAAGGATAATCCGGAACCTCGGGCAGAAGCCTGCGTTCGCGCAGATTATCAAGAAAATTGCCATAGGTTCGGCTATTATCCAGCCAATCATCATCAAGATGCCACAGAGCTTTGAAAGCTTGGTTATAAAAAGACAGCTTTGTATTGCCATCAAAAACAGCGAGCGCGGTGCCTAATGCCCCAAAAATGCTTAAATGCGCACTTTGATGTTGTTTAATATTATGTTTTAATTCATCAAGCTCGCTAATGTCGTGCAAAATTCCTACAGTAGCTATTGTGTCGAAGCTATCTCCGCTGTGAAACGGTGTTTCTATGGCTTCAAAACAAAATCTTTGCCCCTCTTTATTGCGAATCACGGTGCAATTTTGCGGGCGATAGGTTTCCTGTGCTTTTTGGGCTAAAGCTTTAAGTTTTTCGTCTTCAATACCATTACCAAGCTCAATATTTTCGGAGATTATAGAGCTTTTATCCAGACCATCAGTAAATTCGGCGTATTTTTTATTTACGACCACAAGTTGTAGTTCGGAATTACGGAGCCAAATAGGGTACGGCAGATTGTCGGCCAAGTTTTTTAGGTCGCGGAGACGGGTTTGCAAGCTTTGTTGCTCATTAATCAGTCGGTCGATATAAACCGCGTCACCGCTGACATCTCTAAACCAAATAATATCCCCATATATACCGCCATCTGCTCCGCTAATTCGGGCGCCGCTTAAAACAAGCGTTTTTCCGGATTTTAAAACGAACTTATGTTCAAAAGACACACCGTCTTCTTTTAACAATGTGGTATATTTTTGTATTTTTTCAGCATCATCTTTATAAAAGGCGTGCAAAATATCATCAAAGCTTGAATTTATGCCGTTGGCAAGACTTAGAATGACAGCAAGCCTGCGAGAACAGCGTCCCACAGTATATTGTCTGGAATCGTTCACTCTTTCGTCGGGGTATATAAATATGAAGTACCCATCTTTAGAAGCATTGATTGTTTCTGCATAACGCTCTTCATTGCGTTTGATAAAATAATTTTTATGTTTTAGTTTTAAGGTGGTGTAATATAAGAAAAAAGATAAACCACTCAGCAAAATAAACGCTGCCGCGATTGCATACCACAATCCCGGTGCCGCAAAAAACATATCTAAAAGAAGCTCTTTATCCATATTTTTAAAAAATTACTGTTATTTTCTTTTGGTATAGTATAAAGTAATGATATGGTAAGTAAATTATAAAAGTAATTTGGTAAACAACAAAGATGTTAAACTTGGCTTTTGATACAACAGCAGCAGCTTGTTCGGTTATTTTAACGAAAGATGGCGCAACTCTTGCTAAATCGGTGCAGAAAATGGATTTTGGTCAGGCTGAAACCTTGATGCCGACAATTAAAAAGTTGCTTGAAGATAACAGATTGGCAATGCAAGATCTTGATTTAATTACGGTTTGTACCGGTCCGGGGTCTTTTACCGGAGTGCGTTCATCATTATCAGCAGCGCGCATATTTGCCTTGGCTCTTCCGAATGTTTCTTTAACCGGAGTCTCGGCATTTGAAACCTATATTGAAGATTTGCAGCCAGATGAGTTGGCAGAAATTAATGCAGTGATTATTGAAACCAAACGTGATGATTTTTATTTTCAGATTTTTGATGAACACAAAAAGCCGATAGAGCACCCGCAAGCGCTTAACTATCCGGATATTGTTAATAAATTGCGAAACCGTAAAATTACACTTGTCGGCGATGGTGTGGAAAGATTTTTAAGTCAACCATCGGGTTTGAGTCTGCACGTTATTCGTATGGAAGACTTGCCGCCAATTACGGCTCTGGCTCGCTGCGGCAGCAATCGTTTTTTGAAAAAGAATCTTGATTATCCAAAGCCGCTTTATTTGCGCGCTCCTGACGTGTGTTTAAAAGGTTAGGCTTTTTTAACCTATTTTTGCTAATGTTGCAGTGAGAGGCAAAAATGGTGAAAAAGAAAACAGCTCAGAAAAAAAGCAGTAAAACAACAAAGAAGAAGACACGTTCTCGTACAACAAGACGTAAGAAAACCGCTTTAAAATGGTGGATAAAGTCGTTGTTGTGGTCGGCTGGAGTGTTGTTTCTTGTGATGGCTGTTTATGTTTTTTATTGTTGGTTTACAATGCCGAATATAAATAAGGCAATTGAGCGCACCAGATTGCCGGCGACTACAATTTTGACGGAAAACGGGCGGGAAATAGAATCGTATGGCGGCGTATATTCAGAAATTATTTATGCCGAAGAATTGCCAGACTATGTTCTTGATGCCATTATATCAACGGAAGACCGCCGTTTTTATTCTCATTATGGTTTTGATGCAATTTCTTTTGTTCGGGCAATGGTTGTTAATTTGATACATCGGCGTTATGTTCAAGGGGCGAGTACAATAACCCAGCAAGTCAGCAAAAATTTGTTTTTGAGCTCAGAAAAAAGTATTAAGAGAAAAGTTCAAGAGCTATTAATGGCCTTTTGGCTTGAGAAAAAATTTACAAAAAATCAAATTTTAACATTGTACTTAAATCGTGTGTATATGGGGGCCGGAACTTATGGAATTGAGGCAGCATCTCAAAAATTTTTCCATAAAAGCTCTCGCGATATCAATATGTTAGAAGCATCTATTTTGGCGGGGTTGCTAAAAGCTCCGGCAAGATATAATCCGGTATCTGATAAGAAGAGGGCTTTGGATCGAGCGGCAGTAGTTTTGCAAAATATGGTCAATAACCGGAAGATTACCCGCCAGCAAAAAGAAAAAGCTCTGGCAATGCCGGTCGGAAATGATAAATATAATTTTGATGGCGGAAAATATTTTGCAGATTGGGTGTATAATGAAACAAAAGCTTATCTTGGTGAAAATAACGAAGATATTAATGTTTATACAACACTAGATGCTAAAATGCAAAAAATCGCAGAAGACGTTTTAAGGCAAAGTATTGCGGACAATCGCAAAAACAAAGTATCTAACGGGGCGGTTGTAATTTTAAGCAATGATGGCGCAGTAAAAACGATGGTTGGCGGAGTAGATTATCGCAAGAGTCAATTCAACCGTGCCACGCAAGCTTTGCGCCAACCAGGGTCGGCGTTTAAAACTTTTGTATATCTTGCTGCGTTAGAGAGCGGATTTGATCCGGAGGATACAATAGAAGATAAGCCGCTAACAAAAGGAAAATGGCGGCCAGAAAATTATGATAAAAAATATTATGGTTCCGTAACCTTAAACGATGCTTTTCGTCGTTCACTCAACTTGGCAACAATCAATCTTTTATCTCGCCTATCGCGTTCAAAAGTTATTGCAATGGCTCATCGTATGGGAATCGGTACACCGATAGAAAACAGTCCGGCTTTGGCTCTTGGCAGTTCAGAGGTAAAAATTATTGATATGGCGGTTGCATATTCTGCCATTGCTAACGGTGGATTTGCAAACTGGCCATATTCTATAACGGAGATATATACTAAAGACGGTTATAAAATATATGAGCGTATTAATGATGAAAAAAAACGAGTTATAAGCGAAAATAGTGTAGAAAAAATTACAGCTATGCTGTCTAAAGTTATTGAATCGGGAACGGGCAAAAAGGCAAGACTGCCATTTTTTGCTGCCGGAAAAACCGGAACTTCGCAAGATTATCGTGATGCGTGGTTTGTTGGTTTTGCAAAAGGGTATACGGTTGTGGTTTGGGTTGGAAATGATGATAACTCGCCGATGAAAGATATCAGCGGCGGAAGCCTGCCGGCAGAAATATGGCGCAAAATTATCTTGCAGATAGAATAATCGATAAAATTATACTTTTATTCTTGGCGTAATTATATATAATCATGAACAAGAGAATCGTAATTTTATAAAAAGGAAAAACAAATGACACAAAAACCTGTTATGCTGCTGATTTTAGATGGCTGGGGATATCGAGAAAAAATTACTCCTGACAACGCGATTGAGCAAGGTCATACTCCAAATTGGCACAAATATCTGCAAGAGTATCCTAACACATTGATTCAGACATCAGGTTTGGCGGTCGGGCTTCCGGAAGGGCAAATGGGAAACTCTGAAGTGGGGCATACAAATTTGGGAGCCGGACGCGTGGTAATGCAAGATTTGCCGAAAATTGATTTAGCTATCAAAAATGGCAGTATTGAGCAAAATCATGTTTTGCAAGAAATGATTTCAACCCTAAAAAACAATGGTAAAACCTGTCATTTAATGGGGCTTATGTCACCAGGCGGGGTGCATTCTTCGCAGGCTCACATTGTTGCGCTGGCAAGCATTTTGAATAAAAACGGCATAAAAACAGAGGTTCATGCTTTTCTTGACGGTCGAGATACGCCTCCGGAATCAGCGGCCGGATTTTTGAATGATTTTGAAACAGGTGTTGCCGAATTTGAGAATGTTAAAATTGCTACGCTATCCGGAAGATTTTATGCAATGGATCGTGATAAAAGATGGGATAGGGTAGAAAAAGCATATAACAATATGGTTTTGGCAGATGGCAGAAGGTTTGCAACGGCTGATGAGGCGATAAAAACTTCGTATGCTGATAAAGTGAGCGATGAGTTTGTAATTCCTTGTGTTATAGGCGATTATGCAGGTATGAAAGACGGAGATGCGGTCTTGATGGCAAATTTCCGCGCAGACCGCGCTCGTGAAATTTTGTATGCATTGGCAGATAAAACTTTTGATGGATTTGTGCGTAAAAAAGTTATTAATTTATCCATTGCGGTAGGAATGACGGAATATTCGGCTGACCACAATCGCTTTATGCAAACAATGTATCCGCCGGAGGCGTTATTGAACATATTTGGCGAAGTTGTTGCAGAGCATGGTCTGACACAGCTCCGGATTGCAGAAACCGAAAAATATGCCCATGTGACATTCTTTTTTAATGGCGGCGAAGAAAAAGAATTTAACGGAGAATCGCGGATATTGATTCCAAGTCCGAAAGTGGCAACTTATGATTTAAAACCAGAGATGTCGGTTTATGAAGTTACCGATAATCTGGTTGATGCAATAGAAAATCAAAAATTTGATGTGATTATTTGCAATTTTGCGAATGGGGATATGGTCGGACATACCGGAATTATGGAAGCTGCTTTGAAAGCAGTGGCTGCGGTTGACGACTGTTTGGGGCGAGTTGTTGAAGCCATTAAAAAAGTTGGGGGAGTGATTCTGGTTACGGCAGATCATGGCAATGTTGAAAAAATGATTGACGAAAAAACCGGTCAGCCATATACAGCTCATACAGTTGGAGATGTTTGTGCGATATTGATTAATGCGCCGCAAAATATTGTGGGACTAAACAAAGGTAAATTGGCTGATGTTGCGCCCACGTTGCTGGACTTGCTTGGTATTGAGCAACCATCAGAAATGACAGGAAAATCATTGTTGGTGAAAGCATAATAAATTGAGACTTCGGATTTGTTTGATACTTGTGACAAGCCTAGCGCTATTGGTGAATGGTAGCGTTGAGGCTGCTCCTGTATCACAACAAGATTTGGAATATGTGCAGCAACAAGTAAAGCAAGAAAATCGGCGACACAAAGAGCTGCAACAACAAAACGAAAAGCTTAATCGCGAACTAAATCAAATTAGTAAAACAATGGTTGTGAAGGCCAGACAAATCCAAAACATTGAAGACAAAACTTCGGCAATGGAAAGAGAGTTGCTAAAGTTGCAGAAAGAGTTAAAGGAAGCCGAGGATAGTTTTTCAGCGGAAGATGAAAATCTTATCAAGACATTGTATGCTTTGCAAAACTTGGCATTAAAGCCGACGGAATCGTTGTTTGTTCAGCCATTAACTCCGGTTGAAATTATTCGCAGTGCGATGTTGTTGCGTGAGACGGTTCCATTTTTGGCGGAGCGTGCAGCCTTAATTCGGGAGCGGTTGAATAATATTGCCAATAAAAAACAAAGCATTGAAAAACAGATGTCCCAAATTGCTTTGAGCAAGGTTAATCTTGAAAAAGAACACGGGCAGATGCGTAAACTGATGACCCAAAAATCGGCAATGCAGAAAAAAGTACAATCTAAAACTCAAGAAACAAAACAAAAAATTAAACAACTGGCTGATCAGGCTAAAGATATTAAGGAGTTGCTTGATAAATTGGATCGAGATCGAATTGCCCGTGAAAAAATAGAAAAGGTGCGCCGCGAAAAAGAGCGTCGAGAAAGAGAAGAGCTGGAAGCTTATCGGCGTGAACGTGAAAAAGAGTCGGTAGAATCGGCTAATAACTTGATTAAATCAAAACCTGAGTTTATAAAAGAAACAGGTAGTGGTTTTGCCAAAGCTCGCGGAAAGTTGTCAAAGCCTGCGCGGGGAACAATTGTTACCGCTTATGGAGAAGAAACTTCTAAAGGGGTTACCTCTAAGGGAATTTCGATAAAAACCCGACCGCAGGCACAAGTGATTTCGCCATATGACGGATCAGTAATATTTTCCGGACCGTTTCGCGGATATGGCAAGCTAATTATTATTGAACATGGAGATGGGTATATGTCTTTGTTGGCCGGAATGGATGAGATTGATTGTGATGTTGGTCAAATGCTTCTGGCCGGAGAGCCTATAGGGCAGATGCCAAAAGCCGAAGACGCTCATCTTTATGTTGAATTGCGTAAAAATAATAAACCGCTTGACCCTCAAGCATGGATAGCAAAATAACTAAAACAGGAAATATAAAAATGTGGAAAAAATTAACAATACTGACTTGGATAACCGCAATCTTATTAGTGGCAACCGGATGTGTGACTGCTGCTGATAAGAAAGAAACTAAAGAAAATGATATTGATACCTATGAGCTGCTGAATATGTTTGGCGAAGTTATGGAAAGAACTAAAGCCTCATATGTTGAAGAAGTCAGTGATCAAAAGCTTATTGAATCGGCTTTGAATGGAATGCTGTCGTCATTGGATCCGCATTCAAGTTTTTTGGATGCCAAAAGTTTTAAGTATCTTGATGAGCAAACAAAAGGAAAATTTGGCGGTCTTGGCATTGAAGTAACAATGGAAAATGGTGTTGTTAAGGTTGTTTCACCTATTGATGATACTCCGGCTTTTCGCGCCGGATTGAAGCCAGGGGATTATATTATTTCGCTGGACGGTACGCCGGTTTTGGGTATGACGTTGAATGAGGCGGTTGAAAAAATGCGCGGAAAAGTTGGCACTAAAATAAAACTAACCATTCGCCGCGCCAGCGAAAAACCATTTGATGTTGTTCTAAAGCGTGAAGAAATATCCATTCAGTCAGTTAAAAGCGAAATTAAGGCCAAAGATATTGCTTATATACGTATTTCTTCGTTTAGCGATGGTGCGGATAAAAGCATTAAAGAACGCTTTGCCAAAATGCAAAAAGAAACAAAGAACGGGATTAAGGGATTGATTATTGATGTTCGCAATAACCCCGGAGGTTTATTGGATCAGGCGGTGGCTATTTCGGATTTGTTTTTGGATAAAGGGGAAATTGTTTCTACACGCTCTCGCGATGAAGCAGATACCAGTAAATATAGCGCTACTTCCGGAGATATTGCAGACGGATTGCCGATTGTTGTTATGATTAATGATGGATCAGCTTCGGCTTCGGAGATTTTGGCCGGCGCTTTGCAAGACCACAAAAGAGCAGTTATTATGGGTGAAAAATCTTTTGGAAAAGGTTCTGTTCAAAGTGTTATTCCATTTCGCAATTATGGAGCCATTCGTCTGACCACGGCACGCTATTATACCCCTTCGGGACGTTCAATTCAGGCTAAAGGAATTGAGCCGGATATTGAAGTCAAGCAGGCAAAAATTGAAGAGGTTGATAATAGCGGAATCAGCATAAGCGAAGCGGAGTTGAAAAACGCCCTGAAAAATGAAACAGTTCAGAAAAACAAAAATGATAAAAATGATAAAGACGAAAAATCTGATGATGAAGATTTGAAAAAAGATTATCAGTTGTTGCGAGCTATTGATACAATAAAAGCATTGAGTATTTATAAACAAAAGCAGGCTGAAAAAAATGAATAATCTCTATCGGCGCAATGTCGGAATAGTGGTTTCTAATGATGCGGGGCAGGTTTTATGGTGTGAAAGAAAAGACCTGCCAGGGCAGTGGCAATTTCCGCAAGGGGGAATTGATGCTGAAGAAACTTTTCTTGAGGCAGCGGCGCGAGAGCTGAAAGAAGAAACATCAATTGTGTCAGTTTCATTATTGGCCAGCATTGCAGAACCGATGTGCTATGATTTTCCACCTGAAGTCAGCAAAAAGTTTCAGAAAAAGGGACAAGCAATGAACTGGGTTTTGTACCGCTTTAAGGGAGAAGAATCAGAAATTGATTTGTGCACGGCAGCACCGGAGTTTGTAAACTGGAAATGGGTGGATATTGACGACACAGTTAAAAATATTGTAGACTTTAAGCAAAATGTGTACCAAAAAATGGTAGAGATTTTTAACCCGTATCTGACAAAGGATAAAAAATAATGACACCGGAAGATATACAAAATCTTATAAATCAAGCACTTTCTTGTACTATTGTCAGCAAGGTTGAATTTGATTATGATCAGCTTGATGGTTTGCAAAATTTGAATGAATATTGTGTTAATTTGGTTCTGCAAACGCCGGAGGTTGCAAAAAAACCGCTAAAGCTGATATATAAAGCCAACGAAGAGTTTAAAACCGCGCTGGTTGCAATTTGCTTGAGCCACGCGCTCACAAATCCACGACGTAAAACAGTTGAAAACAAACAATTTTTTGAAAAGAACATCAATATTTATTCTTTGCCTAACAATACTAAAGAGATTGATTTTGGGATAATTGATCCGCAAAATGTTATTGACGCGGTCAATTGGGATATTATTGAGGACTGGAAGCTTTATCGTGATCGCGAATATGGCGGCATAAAGGCGCTAATGGATGAGAAAACTCATCTTACAGGACTTGAGGGGTATCGGCGCGGCGGAGATCCTCTGTATGAGTTTGCACGCTTTCATCGCAAATTTACGGAACGAGAAAACAAAATTGCCGAGGAAAGCCAAATTGAAGCACAAAACGCTTTTCGCAATGCGGTGATGCAGTCAGTGGCCTCAGAAGTTGCCAAACAGCAACTGCTGGAAGGAAAAAACCCGATGGATATTATTAATTCTTTGCTTGGGCAAGGAAACAAGCTGCAATTGGGCAATAATTCCAACCCAACCGTTCCGCAGATTACAAATCGCAAAAAGAAATAATCAGATAAAACCGCAAATATCCCATGTGCCGTTTTTAAATTTTACACATAAAATTGAACCATTGGGGATATCGGTATTGTTTTTTCCGAATGAAATCAGCAGCTGAGCCAGCATTATTCCATGCGAAGATATGGCGATATTGGAATGTGATGAGGTTGTGGCGTATTCATTAAGGCCGGCAAAAACACGTTCGCGCACTTCTTTTTTGCTTTCTCCGCCGGTAAAGCGTAAATTTTCATATTGCTGGTCGCAGCTGCGCCATTTTTGATATTTTTCACCAAACTGAGAAATAACATCAGTATAGTGCATTCCTTCAATTTCTCCGACATCGACCTCAATAAAACGTTCATCATATACGATAGGAACGTTTAATTGTTGATTGGCAATTTCTGCTGTTTGGCAGGCTCGAATCAAAGGAGAGCATATAATGATATTAATATTTTTATCTTTTAGCTTGTTGCCAATTTCTGCTGCCTGCTCTTTTCCAAGATCGGTCAGTACAGAATCGTTGGTTCGTCCTTGAGTGCGGCCGGCAAGGTTATAGCTGCTTTGTCCGTGCCGAAAAATATAAAATGTTTTTTCCATTATCTACCATCTTTTATGTTTTGTGAGTATTTTCTGAAGTCTGAAGATAGCGACAATCCGCTATTTTTCATAAATTTTGAATATAATTCCTGAACCTGATCGATATCTTTTTGCGGAGCTTGTCGATTGTTCATCATGCGCAATACCTCTTGCCACCGCACAGCCACATTAAGCATTTCATCTTTATTTAAGTAACTATTACGGGATTCTTGCAGTTTTTGGCGAATCAGCACCGGATCGTGAGGATCTTTGTTGCTGTCATAAAAATAATCGTATTTGCGGTTGCAGATGCTTATTTTATCTACGGTTCCATAATCGTTCATATTTGCCAAGATATTAGGTAATATGCGATAAGTGTGATCGTGCATCTCCGGAGTTGCCGGAAAGCCAATTTCTTTAGTTGATGATATTTGAGTTTCTTGGCGGTAAAAGATTGATACTTCGCTAACATGGCGATGAACACCCAAAGCAAGGCATTCGACATTATATTTGTGGTCACGCGCATCAAGCAAGGTTTGCATTTTGTAGTCGGTTTCGTTTGATAAAATACTTTCAACAACAATATTATACCCTTTATCAAAACAATAATTAAGAAGTTTGGCGCGGGCCAATCCGGCATCGTATTTGGTTATAAACGGATAGTTGGCGTGATCAGATTTTAAGATTTTATCGGACATAGGGTGTAATGCTCGTATATCATCAGCACCAAATACCACAGGGGATATATCTAAATTTTCTTTTGCATAGTGACGGGAGGAGTAGCTTTTTCCTGATCCGGGCTGGCCGGTAATGAGAACAAAAGTGGGGTTTTCAGAAGGATTTCTTCCTTTGGTAAAAGTGGGAATGATTAATTCGCTGACCCATTTTTCGTGTTCTTGAGGGGAGAGAAGTGCGCCGTAATTATTCATTTTCTGTCTCCGTTAACTGTTGTAGATAGGGAATGTAAGTGTTTTGGACTTTGGAAAAAACCTGCGGGTTATCGAGGTGTTTCAAGTCCTTTTGTAGTTGATGAATTTTTTTGCGGTAAATCTCGGCATCTTCGGCAGAGCTTTTTTGGCACAATACGTATAGTTTTCTGATTAAACTTAAAATCACAAAATTAGCTTCTTCAATGTTGTCAATTGTATTTTTCATTTTGTGCCTGCTAAAATCAAATCTGCTATATATAATAGCAAATTTTATGACAGAAACAAGAGGTTTATATGATGTTTTTTTAGTGTATCAGGTTTGCTATTTCGGCGCGCAAATCATCAATGCCGAGATTTTTTTCGGAGCTTGTGGCAATAATGTCAATATGGGCGGCAGCATGCTCTTTTAATGTTTGGGCGGTTGTTGTTATTGTTTTGGCTAGCTCTATTGCTGAAATTTTATCAATTTTGGTCAGCACAATTTGATAGTTAACAGCAGCCTTGTCCAGCATTTCCATAATTTCAGAATCGACTTTTTTGATACCGTGGCGCGAATCTATCAACAAAAAAACTCTTTTGAGATTTACCCGACCTTGCAGGTATGCAAAAATCATTTTTTGCCATTTTTTAACCAAAGCTTCCGGAGCTTGTGCGAATCCGTATCCTGGCATATCAACCATATAAATTTTATCGGCTAAATTAAAATAATTAAGCTGTTGAGTCCGCCCAGGAGTGTTAGATGTTTTGGCCAAGGTTTTGCGTCCGGTCAATGCGTTTATCAAACTTGACTTTCCAACATTGGAACGACCGGCAAAAGCTATTTCGGGCAAAACATCATCCGCAGGCAGCTGGTTAAGTCCGGCCACACCAAGCATGAAATTGCACTCCTTGCTGAAAAGCTGGCGTCCGGAGTCTATTTCTGACAAAGTGTATTTTGGTGTGTCGGCAGGCATGGTTTAGTCCTTGTTTTTATGCAAAATGGCGCGTTGTTGTATAATTGACAACAGGTTGCTGAACGACCAATAAATGACCAAACCGGCCGCGAAATGTCCCATCATGAATGTAAAGATTAGTGGCAATAATGCAAAAGCTCTGGCTTGATCTTTATTGGTGGGAGCAGGATTCATTTTTTGTTGAATAAACATTGTCAATCCCATGACGATTGGCCAGATACCTATATCAAAAAATGATGGAAGCGGGATATGTGCCCATTCAGAAATAACCAAAGGATCCGGAGCCGATAAATCTTTTATCCAGCCGATAAACGGAGCTTGGCGAATTTCGATGGCGATGTTTAATACTTTGTATAACGAAAAGAAGACCGGTATTTGAATAAACATTGGCAAACAGCCTGAAGCCGGATTTATTTTTTCTTTTCTGTAAAGCAACATGGTTTCTTGCTGTATTTTGGCACGGTCTTTGCCGTATTTTTCTTGTAAATCCTTTAATTTGGGCTGCAACTTTTTCATCTTTGCCATATTTTCAAACGATTTGTTGGCAATAGGAAACATGGCCAGCCGTAATAAGGCGGCAAACAAAAGAATGGCCCAACCCATATTGCCAATAAGCTTATATAGATAATCTAAAATGTAGAAAAACGGCTTAGTTAAAAAATAGTACCAGCCAAAATCTACAGCCAAATCAAATTTGCTGATGTTTTGATTGTCGGCATATTTATCCAACAATTTGATTTCCTTAGCGCCGGCAAAAAGCATTTCACGCACGTTGCCAACGCTGCCGCTTTCTATGGTAAGCGCCGAACCTACAAAATCAGTTTGATAGATGTTGTTATTTTGGCTGAATTTAATTTTTGCAGGTTGTTGAGAATCTAATATGATTGAGGAGAACCAATATCTGTCTGAAAATCCAAACCAACCTTTAGAGGTTTCAAACTCTTTATTGTTTTTTTTGAGGTCAGAATATTTTATTTCCTGCAGTTTGTCGTTAAATACGCCAATCAAACCCTCGTGTACAATGCTTGTTTCAGAGGCAGAATTGCCGCCACGGGCAATCAAGCCATACGGATATAATGTAACAGATGTTCCGGAGTTGTTTTCGACAGACTGATCAATTCCAAACATATAATTATCATCTATTGATATTTTGGTTATAAAACGCAATCCCTGACCGTTATCCCATTCCAAAACAACAGGAGTTTGAGGGGTTAACTCATTGCCTTTGGCGGTCCAAACCGTATTTGAGTTGGGTAGATTGATGTTTTTGTCATTAGAAAGCCAACCAAACTCGGCATAATAGGGAGCAGAAGTTTTGGCAGGAGCAAAAAGTTCAACATCGGGACTATCGGGTTGAAGATTTTCTTTATATTTGCGCAGGTATAAATTGTCAATGCGGCCTCCGGCAATGCGCATAGAGCCCTTCAAAACCGAATTGCTGATGTTGATTCGCGGAGATGACTGTAAAGCTTTGTCTACAGATAATGCATCGTTTTCTGAGTTTTTTTCATCAAATGAATTTGTTTTCTGTGAGTCGCCTTCGTCAGATTCAACGGCAACTTGCGGTGTGTTAGATTCATCGGCTGTATTTTTCTGGCTGAAGAAGGCCCAGTTGCTGATGAAAATAATTGCCAAAGATAGTAAAACGGCAACGTAGAAGCTTTTTAAATCATCTTTCATTTTTTATTTATTCCCATTAGTTTTTTGGTTTGGTTAGAATATAACAGTATTTGTATGTAATGCAAGTTTTTATATTTTTTCTTTAGGAGGAACGGGATCGTATCCACTTCCTCCCCAAGGGTGGCAGCGTAAAATCCTTTTTATCCCGAGGTATATTCCCTTGATGATGCCGTGGGTTTCGATTGCTTCAATCATGTATTGTGAGCATGACGGCTGATAGCGGCAGACATTAGGCATCAGGGGAGATATTAGTTTTTGATACATTTTTATCAAGATTAGAAATGGAAATCGGATTATCTTTTGTAGCAACTTCTTTCTCCATAAAGCGTGCATTAACTTTTTTCAGTGCATAGCACAGGTCGCGGCACAGTTCTCGAAAATCAGCATCTGCGGTAGTATAGCGAGCAATTAACACATAATCAAAGTCGGGCAGAGAATGCTGAGCAAAAAACAGAGCCACCGCGGCACGAAGCCGGCGGCGGCAACGATTTCTGATGTGGGCTTTGCCAATTTTTTTGGTAGTGGTGTAGCCAATGCGAGCTTCTCCAGTTGCTTTTTGTAAATTGCTTGGAGCGGCTTGGAGTACCAGATTTTTTGTAGGAACAAACTCTCCGTGTTTGGTTAATCTGACAAAATCACGGCGCTTTTTGAGTATTGAAAAGGCAGGCATGAGCCCAAATCCCGACTATGCGGAAAGTTTTGCGCGTCCTCTGGCTCTGCGGGCAGCCAATACTCTGCGTCCGCCTTGTGTAGCCATACGAGCACGAAAGCCGTGGCGACGAGCTCTTACAAGTTTAGAGGGTTGATATGTACGTTTCATTTTATTTCTCCGGTTTATTATGATTATTTAAAACTTTGAAACATTTCAAAGCTCTCGGTTCGAGCCTTTATAAAAGCAAAAAGGAGTGTTGTCAAGAGTAAAATGTTGCGGCTGCAAACCGTTTTTTGTGTGTTTGCAACAGTTGGGCAAGGTTTAGCAGGTGAGTTTGTATGCGTCTTCTGCAATAACCAATTCTTCATCGGTAGGGATAACCCAAATTTTTACCTTGCTGTCAGGAGCGGAGATTTCACGAGTTTGACCTTTCATATCATTGGCCTGCAAGTCCAGTTTGACCCCTAAATATGCTAATTTTTCACATATTTTTTGGCGTAAAAGAGGAGAGTTTTCACCAATTCCGGCTGTGAAAACAATGGC
>CADBMA010000069.1 GCA_902795665.1 uncultured Rhodospirillales bacterium | reverse complement strand
CGCCGTATTGAAAAGGCTACAGATATGAAACCGGTAACCTTTATCCACTTTTACAAACTTCCGCTCACTGATATAAATCAAAGCGATGATATTGATCCCAATCAACCTATGATTATTTATCCATCTCCTGAGGTTGAGAACTAGCCTGCGGCTGCTCAATCGGCAAATAAACGGTAAAAGTGGTGCCGCTTTTTGCGGAAGATGTAATCCGCATATTTCCCCGATGGCGTATAAGGATATGCTTGGCAATTGACAATCCAAGTCCGGAGCCTTTGATATTTTGATCTTTATGAGTTTGCAGCCTGTAAAACCTCTCAGTAAGACGATTAATCTTATCATTTTCAATAACGGAGCCATGGTTGTTGATTGCAATTGAAACAGCAGCCCCAGGTGCTACCATATAAGACTTTGATATTGGTACAGATTCTTTAAGCTTTACAGTGATTTTTACAGTGCTGTTTTTATCTCCGTATTTTATTGCATTATCACACAAATTTTGAACCAATTGCCGAACTTGTGCATAGTCTGCGGTAATTGGGGGAATTTTTTCCGGTATTTTTATTTCCCACGAAACATTGTTTTCGTTTGCCTTAAGAGTTAAGGCTTTAACCGCATCCTCAATAATCGGCGTGATTATAATCTTATCTTCGGGAGGATAGTCCTGATTTAGCTCAATTCTGGATAAAGACAATAAATTATCAATCAACAATGACATATATCCGGCTTGTTCGCCCATAATTTTCAAAAACATATCCTGCGCCTGCGGGTCATCTTTGGCAGTTGTCTGCAAAGTTTCAATAAAACCGGATATAATAGATAAAGGAGTGCGCAGCTCATGACTGGCATTTGCCACAAAATCAGACTGCATTTTTTCAATTCTCATTGCCTTGGTTAAATCATATATTGAAATAACGGCAACGGCTCGTCCTTTAGAAATCCATGGCAAATGTTTGATATGAGCATACAATTTTTTCTGCTCACCATTTTGGTCGGCAACATAAAAAATCAAATTCTCTGCATCACTGCTTTGTTTCAAAACCTTTGCCACCGCATTTATAAAATTATTAGAGTTAAAAATTGTCTCTACATTCTTTTCCGTAATATCCGCCCCCAAAAGATTATGAGCAGAACCATTAGCCCCCAAAATATTACCTTCTTTATCAATCATTAAAATCGGGTCAGGTAAAGTATCAAGAACAGCCGTATCCGAAATGGTTTGCGCTTCTAGAGCTTCGGCCTTATTGGTCCAAAAACGATGCATTTCATTAATTGCTTTCACAATCTCCTGCGTCTCACTTTCTGACATATTGATATTGTTGATATCGCCATGATTTTCTTGCGATAAACTCAAAATATATTTTTTTAATTGCTGCATTTCAAAAGTTATTGGAAACAGCCACACAATATTAAATACAACAA
Source organism: uncultured Rhodospirillales bacterium (assembly GCA_902795665.1). GTDB lineage: Bacteria > Pseudomonadota > Alphaproteobacteria > RF32 > CAG-239 > JAFUYI01. Next base: position 3,504 of record CADBMA010000069.1, on the reverse strand, counting down.
TTGACGAATAAGCAATAATAGCAATAGACGGCGGAAGCATATGCAAAGCTACCAACATAATAAAGACCAAAGATGCCGGCATGGATAGCATCAAAATACGAGTGGCAAAACTGGAATCTTTTTCAATTTCAAAAATCGGACTACGGCGTTTTAACATTGTATAAATCCTCTAAAATCGTGGACTGTTCATAATTGTAAGCTATAATAAGTTTAAATTTTATAAAGATATGATACAAAAATGACCATGGAAAAAAAAGAAAAAAACGGCATGACGCCAATGTTAGAGCAGTATTTCGAAACCCGCAAAGCATATCCGGAATATCTGTTGTTTTATCGTATGGGTGACTTTTATGAAATGTTTTTTGAAGACGCAATCAAGGCTTCAAAAGCTCTGGATATTACCCTTACCAAACGCGGACAATATATGGGCGAACCTATTCCGATGTGCGGCGTTCCTTTCCACGCTTATGAAAACTATCTCGCCCGCCTGATTAGACATGGTTATAAAGTTGCTATTTGTGAGCAAATGGAAAATCCGGCTGAGGCCAAAAAACGCGGCTCAAAATCAGTGGTTAAGCGAGATGTAATTCGTTTGGTGACAGCCGGAACGCTCACAGAAGATAACTTGCTCGATGTCCGCCGTAATAATTTTTTGCTTTGTCTGGTTCGTTTTGGCGATTCTCTGGGGGCCTCTTGGCTGGATATGTCTACCGGCGAATTTTATACCGAAGAAATAGAAATTCCGATAAAAGAACGAGAGAAACAGCAAGTCAATGCACTGCTGGCCCGCTTATCACCATCAGAGATATTGGTTTCCGACGCCTATTTGCAAAATCCCTCAATTTTTGAAATTTTGAATGAATATCGCAAACAACTTTCAGTACTGCCGCAAGCCAGATTTAATAGTGAAAATGCTCGCCGCAATTTGCTGAACTTGTTCAAAATACAAACCTTAGACGTGTTTGGAAGTTTTACACGTGCAGAGGTTACAGCCGCCGGCACCCTTATTGACTATGTCTCCAATACCCAAAAAGGTCAAATGCCGCGGATTGAAAAGCCCATAAAGCTCTATAACCGTGAAGTTATGGAAATAGACGCGGCAACCCGTCGCAGTTTGGAGTTGGTTGTTTCAAACTCCGGCAAAAAAGAAAATTCTTTGCTGGATATAATTGATAGAACTCTGACCGGTGTTGGAGCTAGAATGCTTGCACAGCGGATATCAGCTCCATTGCTGGATATTTCCGAAATTAATAAACGCCTTGATGTTGTATCTTTTTTTATTGATGAAGATGATATTCGTCACCATCTGCGCAATACATTAAAAGGTACGGCAGATGTTGAACGCGCTTTGTCACGTTTGACTGCCAATCGCGGTGGCCCTCGTGATTTGAAATCTATTGCCGAAGTATTAGAATTGTTGCCGTTAATTAAAAATATTATTTCAGGCGTAAGCAACAATATGCTATATAAACTACCGGCGGCATTAGATGAGGTGATTCAAAAATTCGGTTTCCACGAAAACTTGGTCGCAGATATCAAACAAGCTCTTCGCGCTGAGGTTCCCTTATTGGCTCGTGATGGTGATTTTATAGCCTCAGGTTATAGTCCGGCTCTTGATGAATTGCGCAACCTGCGTGATAATAGTCAACAGATAATCGCTGGACTTCAAGAAAAGTACATAAACAATACCGCTATTACAAATCTAAAAATAAAATATAACAACGTTATTGGCTATTTTGTAGAAGTTCCCTCCAAGTTTGCTACGGAAATGTTGGAGAACAAATTTTTTATTCATCGCCAATCTGTTCTAAATGCCATTCGTTTTACAACAGTTGAGCTTACCGAAATTGAAAATGAGATGCGTAATGCTGCAGAAAAGATACAGGCGATGGAGCTTGAAATATATAATAATTTGGTTCTTTTGGTAAAGGCTGAAGCTCATGACATTTCACGCAGCATAAAAGCGCTGGCAGAGCTGGATATCGGAGCCTCGACGGCCGAGTTGGCAGTTGAGAATAAATATTGCCGCCCGCAGGTTGACGATTCGCTGAATTTTGAAATAACCGAGGGACGCCATCCGGTGGTTGAAGCCAATCTCAGTGCTGAACACAGCGGCAGTTTTGTTGGTAATGATTGTCAATTGGGAGGCAATAACAGTAATATATGGCTGATTACCGGACCAAATATGGCCGGTAAGTCAACCTTTTTGCGACAAAATGCCTTAATTGCGGTCATGGCCCAAATGGGGTGTTATGTTCCTGCAACATCAGCCCGCATCGGAGTGGTGAACAAATTGTTTTCACGCGTTGGTGCGTCTGATGACTTGGCGCGCGGTCGCTCAACTTTTATGGTTGAAATGGTTGAAACCGCAGGCATCTTAAATCAGTCCGATGAACGTTCTTTGGTTATATTGGATGAAATTGGCCGCGGAACGGCAACTTTTGATGGTTTGTCAATTGCTTGGGCTGTGGTTGAATATTTACACGAAGTCAATCATAGCCGTGCCTTATTTGCAACGCATTATCATGAACTTACATCACTGGTCAGCCAGCTTAAAAAGATGTCACTACATTGTATGCGCATTAAAGAATTTAATGAAGAAGTTGTCTTTTTGCACGAAGTTATTGACGGCGCTGCCGATCGCTCTTATGGTATTCATGTCGCCAAATTGGCAGGATTGCCCGCGGCAGTTATTAAACGCTCGGAGCAAGTTTTGGCCTCACTTGAAAATAATAAAAAGGGTGCTAATGTTCAGCAAATGGCAGATGATTTGCCATTGTTTGCAACTTTGCAAGAAAAAGAAGAAAAAACAGAAATGCCTCCGGTGTTAAAAGCTCTGGAAAATCTCAATCCTGACGATTATACCCCGCGAGAGGCCTTGGAAGAATTGTATAAATTAAAGGAGATGTTAAAATGTTAAAAATATTTGCCGGTTTATTGTTTATGTTCGCTTTGTCTTTTGGACAGGCCAATGCTTATACAGTTAATGATCCTGAAAACACACTGCTCTTAAAACTCAAGGACGGTGATGTCTTAATTCAGATGTATCCAGATGTTGCTCCCAACCACGTTGCACGGATTAAAGAATTGGTGCGCCAAGGTTTTTATGATGGATTAAATTTTCATCGCGTTATTGAAGGTTTTATGGCTCAGACCGGAGATCCTTTGGGCAACGGCACCGGTGGAAGCGGCAAAAATTTAAAAGCCGAATTTAATAACAAGCCTCACGTACGCGGAGCAGTTTCAATGGCGCGCGCATCTGATCCGGATTCTGCAGACAGCCAGTTTTTTATTTGTTTTAAGAACTCTAACTTCTTAGACGGTCAATATACTGTTTGGGGACAGGTAATTTCAGGCATGGAATATGTTGATAAAATAAAACGCGGATATGGCCCCAACGGCATGGTCAGCAACCCGGATAAAATTCTTGAAATGAAAGTTCTGTCTGACATCCAAAAATAATCCAAAAAACGAAAAAATCCCGGCTTAAATGTCGGGATTTTT
>CADBMA010000068.1 GCA_902795665.1 uncultured Rhodospirillales bacterium | reverse complement strand
GTGCATATTGTCACTTTAATGCGCTGGCGGGTGCGTTTGCGAGCAAGATAAAGCGGTTTGGCTTCTTGCAGTAATTTTGAAATTTCATCCATTTTAACCTCCTTACATCAGCTAAAACGAAAAACGATAAATACAGGTTCATTTTTTTTAATGTTATTGTAACGGATATTAAAATCAATAAAAATGTGTTTATTTGTTGCGTCTGTGAAAAAAATATTTTATATTGATAATAGTCAGTTAGATTTTGAGGAGCACAAATATGTCTCTTGACTTAAGGCTTAATGAATATGTAAAAATTGAAGTCCATTTCAGTTATAAAGTTTTTGTGTTTCCTATGCTGCTCATGTCAATCGGCATTTTAATGTTTTTAGCGGTATGGAGCGGTGCAATCGGTCAATTTAACATTGAGTGGATGGGGCAAGTTATCAAATTGTCATCAGTGGTGGTTTTGATAGGGTGTCTGCTGTTCATTCCATATATGTATAAGCGCCTTGATAACAAATTGAAGATTTATGCTGTAACCAATCAGCGTGTATATATTCGTCGCGGAATTATCAATATCCACGAAAAAGATATTCCTCTTGGAAAAATTAATGACGTACAGATCATTCAAACACTGTCACAACGTATTTTCGGTGCCGGAGATGTTGTAATTCAGGTTGGAAATGATCAAAGTAAGGTATGTATTGAAGATGTCAACCGCCCGCGCGAATTTCGCGACACAATAATTGAGTCAATTTATGAATTGCAGCAGCAAGAAGAAGATCGGCTGCGTGAATATAACAGACAGCAAAACAATCCTACATATCCTGACGGATATGGGCAGCCCCATTACAATCAAGGATATAACCAAGGAGGATATAATCAGGGATATAACCAAGGTTATGGTAACAGCGGCTATGGACAAGAACGCTATGATAACGGTTATAACAATGGAAATTATGGCAATCCTGATGATTATAATAACAACGGGTATGATCCGACAAGGTTTTAGATTTTAAGAATCCACAATATTGCCCAAAACAAATCCGGAGCAAGACGGTGCTCTGAAAAGTCGTCTGCATCAACAATGCTATAGCTTTGATTTTGAGCCTGCCAGACCAACAAAAACTCTTCATCTCGACCAAGAATAAGGCTATTTGAGTTCTTGCCATTGATAACCTTGAGATTAAAATCTAACAAATCCGGAAAAAAATTATTATCAGTGTTAATGCCAAATATTACATTGCCATCATAAGACAAGCCGTTATACATTTTGAGTACTTGTATAAAGTCTTGAGGAAGTTCCGGAAAACCATTTTGACGCAACTTAACATTGACCAAAGCAATCTGGGCATCTGTTGCAGCCTCATTCAAGCCAATATAATCTTCATCTTTTATTGCTGACAAAAATTCATTCCAATCCATCACTAGCCTCCGTTGTATTGATTATTGCCAATGACTGCAACATTTAGAATCTCTTCGGGTTTTTGGGGGCGTACAGATGTTTGTATGCTTGGGCGTTCAGTTTCGCGTTGCTTTAATTCTTCATCAATAATTATAAAATCAGAATTGTACGAAAGCATACATACTGCACCTTCCGGAGGCATAACACGCACCGCAACGTGAGCAATTCGTGTTCTGTCGCTGTCATTATTGCCGGCAATTTTAAAAACTGTATCACTGTTATGCATTGAACCATGAGCGCCTTCTAATTCTTGAGTTTTTGGCACTTTGTTATTTTTTTGTTCAATTACTTGTTGGATGGTGCCGCACCCCATAACACAAAGGTTGCTCTTGCTGTTTATTTCTCCAATCTCACGTTCTTGGTGTTCAAGAAGCCGAATATCTTTTATATTGATGACATGATGGATATTTATTGCCATTTGGTCTTTCCACTCCGGATGATCTTGTAAAAAGTAGGTCATATCGGTATTGCCACGTTTCATCTGGTTGACCAACTCATCGACATAGTCTTGACGGGCGCCAGGAACTTTCATCATTTTATCGGCAAATTCGGGGTGTTCGTTGATAAAATTCATAATAAATTGTTTTTTGCCGCCGGTGGTAATGACGCGTCCTTTTGAGTCGTGCATAATCTCGCCATTTTCATCGGTTTGCGGAAAAAGTTTATGAAACGGGCGGCGATCATAACGTTTTTGTACTGTATCATATCTTGCGTCGCAATAGGTGTGTAGCAAATGCCTGAAATCATTAATATTCATATCTTTTAATTTATCTGCCGGATAGCGAGCTTTTGACAAGCCTTCTTTTATTCTATCTTCAATTTTGGCAAATTCTTTAAATTGTTTCATAATCTGCCATATTGACGAATCATCGAGATTGTATTGCTCTGCGGGAACTTCTGTATAGTTAAACGGATAAGCCATAACTTTTTCAAATTCTGATGAATAGCCGTGATATGCATCTTCAACCAAGCCATCAAAGGCCATACGGGCGATTTCACTGCGCTCATCTTTGCGATGGTTGCGGAAAATTTCCAAGCGCATATTGTTTTCTTGGCAAAAGTCGCGTAAATTCTTTTCGTCTTCCGGACTAAAAGAGGCTCTAAATTTGGCAGTCAGCTCACGCATTTTGTTTTGCACGGCGGTTTCTGAGGCATTAAATTCTTCTCGGCTTTGTTTGCCGTGCTGTTCTTTAATTTTTTTCTTTGATGCGTTGATTATATCATATTTATTGCCGCGATGAGCATTAGCTTTAGCATTTTTAAAGCTTTCTCTATTTGGGGATTGCCCGTGCAAACGCTCATCTAACCAATTTTTTACCATCTTCACCTCTTGTTCTTTATGTATTATAGCATTTTATTTTGTCTATTTTCAACAAAAAAACACCGCTTTAAATAACTTTTTTGATGATTAAATCATAATAGAAAACATTAAATGAGGAGAAAAACATGAAACAGCAAGTAAATACAGACGGCACAACTTTTTGGAACAACATCAGTATGTGGCGTTTGTGCATTGGAATTATTATGATATTGCTTGGTATATATGTTTGCTTCAATCCGGTAGCAAGTTTGGTTGCGTTGGCTTTATATATCGGAATTGCATTCATTATTGTCGGCAGCGGATATGTGATTACATCTTTTTCTTTTGAAAGCGGCTGGGATTTGTTTGTGGGGCTGTTGGATATACTTATCGGGCTTATTCTGGTTGCCAATTTAGGGATTAGCGCAGCAAGTCTGCCGGTAATTTTTGCAATCTGGAGTTTGGCGGTAGGCGTAATTCAAATTGTCGGCGCCATCCGTCTTTGTCGCATTAATATGCCATGGAGCTGGAGTTTGATGATTGGAATATGCGGTGTAATTTTTGCCTTTTTGATTTTGGCTTATCCCATGCTGGGAGCCATAACCATCACGGCCATAATCGGAATATATATGATTATTTACGGCGCATTTTCGTTGCTTGAGGCTTTTTACTTTCCAGCCAAATAGTCAAAAACAAAACCTCGGATTTGTTTCCGAGGTTTTATTTTAATTTTAATTTTTATTTATTGCTTGCCATTGCTTTAAGAACAATAACCTGCAACGCTACCGCGGCAATAACGTACAATGATATTGGGGTTGATAAATGTGCGTATTGCAGCAAAGACATTAAAATTGAAGTTATAACATAAGTCACGGCACTAAGACGCATACCGCCGTCATAGCTTAAGTTCAATTTGAATAATTTTGCCACCATCACTGTAAATAGTGCATTGAGTGCAGCAATTGCCAAATATATCACAAACAGCACGACAAAACTCAATATTCCGAACATTACACCTAAATAAGCGGCATATTTGCGAAAGAGATCTGTATAATCTCTTTGTTCCAAAAATATCGAGCCTTCAAAGGGGTATATTTGAGTTTTTGTGGGGCCGACCACATAAGCGGATTGGCGTGAAATATAAATCCCCGGTTTGAAGTTTGTAACATCGATAGAATCAATGGTTGTATCCAAAATAATTGGCACTACAACACCTTCAATATCCAATTTGACGGCTTTTACAGTTTCTTTGGGTTCGACAATAGTACCATTTTCTACCTTAATCGGCAAAAGCTGATCAGCAACATTTTGCAAAGTCGGCACCATATCATTGCCGACATTTTTAGTGCCAACACCGATAAAAACAGCAATTACCAAAGAATATAACAGAAGCCATATTGCTCCGATACCTTTTCCAAATCTCACATAATTAAAAAATTTGTTCATGTTATTCTCCTAAAAAATGTGTAGGGAAGTATATAATATGTTTTAGAGTTTGTAAACAACAGAAACACAATGCAGCTGAAAAGTTGCATTGCAAAATCTGTATTTTTAAGAATTATGCTCCGCGGCCGGATTTTTTTTGTGCAGCCATAGCATAGTAGGCTGTATTATTGTCTTGCAAAGTTTCAGGATTTATAAATTTACCATCTTTCAAGAGCGCTGTGACCACCTCTTTTGGGAGTTTGCAGTCAGCGGGAACAAAAGCATATACTTCATCGCCATATTTGCCTTTGTTTTTTGGTATATTCCAATCTCCTCCCTGTTGTCCGCATTCCTGAACATTTTTTTTATTTTTGTTTTTTTTAACGCAAAAAATATGCCCATCTCGTGACCTTCCGCCTTTATCTTGCACCACAATAGAGCCTTCCGGCAGACAATCCAACATTCCATATTTTACTTTTATTTCTACAAAATCCGGTGACTGCCGCAACTCATCAACGGCTTGATAGGCGTGTCCGAGATTATAAAATTTTTTAGTCATCTGGGCCTTGGCGCTGCGTAAAATTGCTTTTACTCCTTTTAAGCACCATCTATTGTTGGTATTAGCTGTTTTTCCGGCCAGAATATTTTTTTTAATTTTTTTACTAATCTCACCTTCTTGCAAACTATCTATAGTTTCTCGTGCCCATTGAACTTCACTGACATCAAAGTTAGAAATTGTGTTCAGCCCCTTCTCTTCCAAAACTTTTGCCATTTCTTCGGCATTAAGCATATCATTACCCTGTTTGGGAGAAACCGTTATGGTTGTTTCGGAACTTTTTTCTTTTGAAGAGTTTTGTACGGGATAAGACTTTGTTTCTTGAGAAAAAGATAACATTGTCAGCAAGGCCAAACCTTTAACTGCCTTTCCAGATCTGAGCTTATCTCTCAGTTTCTTAATTTTATCATCAACTTTGCTCATATCTCATCTCCTAAATTTAGGATTATTTTGTCTAAATTATAGCACAAATTTTATCTTTTGCAAATATTTTTTTACAATATTGTCGCCTATTTTTGTTGTTTTTGCCACCAAGAAACAAATTTGGCAATTCCGTCAACAAATTTAGTCTTGGGGTTGTAGCCCAAAAGTTTTTGCGCTTTGCTGATATCAGAAACGGTTTTATCAACATCACCTTTTTGCATGGGTTGGCGGTCAATAATGGCCTGTTTGCCCATGGTGGCGGCAATAACCTCAATCATGCGCTGCAGGCTTACCGGTTCACCACCGCCGAGATTGATAATTTCGTATGGTGTTTTATCATAATTAATGGCAGACTTAATGCCAGCAACAATGTCATCAATATATGTATAGTCACGTTTTGTTGTACCATCTCCATACATTGGAATTGCCTGATTGGCTGCAATTAAATTGGTAAATTTGTGGATTGCCAAGTCAGGTCTTTGCCGTGGTCCGTATACAGTAAAGAATCGCAAGCAAACAACATTGAGCCCGTATAATTTGTGATAGGTATAACAAAACTGCTCACAGGCAGATTTGGTTGCGGCGTATTGCGAAATTGGTTCCGTGACTTTCAAATCTTCGCTAAAAACCTGCTCTTTGCAGTTGCCGTAGACTGACGATGAAGACGCAAAAACCAGTTTGTTTATATGATAATCTTTCATCAATTCAAGAATATGAATTGTGCCTAAAATATTGGCATTAACATAGTCTTCCGGACGTTCAATTGAAGGGCGAACTCCGGCGCGCGCCGCCAAATGTACCACCGCATCAAACTGATTGTCATTAAAAACTTTATTCAGTGCAGCTTTGTCTGCAATATCCGCTTGATATAATTTATAATTTGAATTGTGTAAATTATGCGCAATGTTATTTTGTTTGACTTCATAAGCATAATAAGGGTCAAAATTGTCTACAACCGTCACTTGATGCCCTTCGGCTAACAGTTTATCTGCCAGGCTTGACCCAATAAAACCGGTTCCTCCGGTGACTAAAATATGCATTTTCTATCCCTTGTGTTTATAAATCTTAAAATTTTTGTGGTCTTTTTTGAAAGAATATGGCGAGAAAAACACATAATCAATTTTGTTTTTCCACAACAAATAAAACAAACTGAGTTGGTCGCGGCGAGAGTATTGATTAAATATAGACCACCATTCTTCCATGAGCTTAATACATTCTTTGTTATTATGACGTCTAAAAATAACATTATTTTCTGCCAAGCCGAAATGCTCAGGAAAATTTTCTTGGCGGTATTTGTCCATTAGCGGTGCAACATTTTCAATACTATCTATTTTTGAGGCGACCACAAAATCAGCCTCATCATAAATGCAGTCACGTTTGGAATGACGCGGCAGAGCCAAAAAACACTTGTGCGGAACCGAGCGGATATATTCAAATATTTTACCGGTTTTAAAGTTGACATTAGAATCAATGTACAAGCTGGCAGAATAGTTGGGAAACAAGATATGCGGGTGCATTTTGTGCCAACGGTTGTTTTTGCTGTTGTTTAGCTCAGAAAAGCGCAACGGCTCAATTTTCCATGGACCGATATAGCGGCGTTTAATCATCTCCTCGTCATCTGTAAAACATACATAATCACATTCCGGATTCATATAATCCGGAGTAAGAAGTGCGTCATAGCCTCCAGTCAGGCACGTATATACAACCATTTTAGCATTGGCAACATGGAGATTGAAATATCCAATAACCTTTCTGCGGCACAGAAAGTTGTGCCAAATTGAAAAAAGGGTAATTTTTTCACGATAATATGGTTTCAGCAGCTTTTTGTAGCGTTCTTCACCAATAATATGCAACCGAAAAAGCAATTCGGAAATTTGTTTTAGTATAGTATAGAATAGAAATTTCATTGTTAAGCACTCATCATTAATATTGTTAACATTATGCAATAAACTGATGAAATGTCAACTTTTGTTACATTTATAAAAACAAAACTTGTTTGATATATGATATAATTGCCGGAAGCGTTTTTTGTCATTACGTTAGTGTATATTTTGGTGCAGTCTGTGTTTGAGCGCAAACATCATAATAAAACAAAATTACAATCAGAACAACTGAGCCAGAGCATAAAATTGCTGCGGTGTAAGTTCTTCAGGACGTGATGTTGCGGATATGTTTAGCTGTTCCAGTTTGGAAGCAATATCCGGCAGCATCTTCAAACTTTGACGCAGCATTTTCCGGCGTTGCCCAAAAGCCAGCGCCGTAATCTTTTCAATTTTGGCAATATCTTCAGCGCTGATAGCATTTTCTAAAGGACGGAATAAAAGCACACTGGACCATATTTTGGGTGCCGGAGTAAAACACTCCGGATTTAAGTCCATTAATTTTTCAACTTTGCAGGTAAGCTGTGCGATAATTGAAACTCTTCCATAATCTTTGCAATGTGTTGGAGCCATAATTCTATCGGCTACTTCTTTTTGAAACATTAAGGTCATGGCTGAATATTCTTTTGCCTGCAACAACCATTTTAACAAGAGCGGCACCGAGACATTATATGGTAAATTGCTGATAATTTGCCGTGGAGATGCGGATATTTCAGGAAGATTATAGGTAAGAGCATCACCATTAATAATTTTCATCGGGCAATTGGTTTCGTTACGCAAATCTTCCATAATTTTTATGCAACGTTCATCCATCTCAATCACTGACAGAGAATGAGGGTTATTGGCCAATATGGAACGCGTCAAACCTCCGGGGCCGGGTCCGACTTCTATAATATTATAATTATTAAAATCAGCGATGTTTTGCCTTCCGAGGGATAGTCGGATAATTTTGTCGGTAATATTGCTATCCAACAAAAAATTCTGCCCTAAAGCCCGATTGGCCATAAGCCCATAATAGTCGACAGTTTCACGCAGCGATGGAAGCATAAACCTACTCTTTCAGTTCAATTGCGGCGCGTTGACGCAAAAGCTGCAAATGGCGTGAGGCAAAACGCTCTGTTTTTTGTCCTTGCAGCATTTCCGAAATTTCTGCGGCACTGGGTTCCGGAAGCTGGTCTTTGGCAGGGTCAAACTTTTTTTCAACTTTCAAAATATAATACGAATCGTTATACAGCACCGGATTTGACACCTGCCCATCGGTCATTTTCTGAAGAGTTTTATCCAAGGTTTCCGGAAGCTGTCCGGCATTAACCCACCCCAAACGGCCACCGCTTGAAGAGCTTGGGCTTTGCGAAAACTGAGCAGCATACATCTCAAAACGTGGATCTTGACGCAAAGTTTCGGCCAAATCATTTATATTACGGGCATCTTTGCGGTTGATAACTATCTCCAAGACCATATATTTTACTTTTTCCATATCGCGTTTGGTGGCCTTTAGAGCATCTTGTATTTCAATTTCGGTAACTGTATCATTGGCTGTTTTGCCGCGCACCAGACGCACCCAAGCAATATCACTTTTCATTTGTTCACGGAAGATAGCTTCACTTATTCCATGCTCTTTCAACTCACGTTTGAGTTGCTCCGGTGTTGCTTTATTGCTCTGAGCATAGTTGTTTATTGCGTTGTCAATTTCGGTTTCGGTGATTTCAATTTTGTTATTTATTGCATCTTGCAACTTTAACTTCTCATCAATAGTGTTTTGCAT
>CADBMA010000067.1 GCA_902795665.1 uncultured Rhodospirillales bacterium | reverse complement strand
TTAGACGATGAAGCAATATTAAGTGCTGTGTGTCCTTGTATTGCAAAATCAATTTAATGTCAATAATATTTTTATTTTCATAAAAATTTTCCCTATAACGCACATATACACATAATGTAAATACATACAAAAAATATATTGACATATTATACATATAATGTATTTAAAAATTACGGAGGGTGAAACATGAAAAGTGAATATGAAGAATATGTCGATAAAACAATCTGTGAAAGTAAAGGCTTTGTGCGGACCCCAAAAGGGATTTATAAATTGACCGCATTAGAACGGGTTTATTCCAAAGGTCGGCTGAGATACGGCGACAAACGCTTTAGCGAAGATGACCGTCTGCGAGCCGGCAATCGCCTAAACCACGAATATGAGGCCGCTCATTTTAATGTTGTTGGCATATCTTGGAAAAACAGTAAAATTGATAGCAGAGGAGGGGCCGATACTAGTAGCAATCTTACTGATTTGCGCAGTCGATATCTGACCGCAATCCGCCATATTCCGCGCGAGTTTTGGCCGGCAGTCAGAAGAATATGTATTGAGAATTTGTTGCCTGATTTTGACAATATCGATTCGGCACGCCGTCGTTATGAAAATATGTATTTATGGTACTGTGATTTATGCCGAGGGTTAGACCGGCTTATTGAATATTATACTCAATCCAAAATACAACCATAAATATATATTTTTTTATATACTAAATTTTTATGTTATTAATTGTTAAAAAAATATTTTTATTATTAAAGTTGTGTTGTAGATTGTATCAAAAAGAGGAGAATAAGATGACTATTGATTTGATTTCTGCAAGATTGAGAAATATCTCGCCTCAGGTTATTAATAGCAATTTGAACTTTATTATTGCTAGAATAGCAGAAAACTGTCCAAACAGCGAAGAAGCAAAACTTGTATATAATATATTATGCAGCACCAACAGTCTGATAATAAGATATGAGACAGTATGCCGCGAGTTAATATTGGCATCAGAAGTTGAAACAGATTCTGAAAAACTTCGTGAACGAATTTATAATTTGTGCAATGCCGCATTACGGAAAGATATAGTTGTTCCGCAGTTAGTCATTGTAAATGAATGATTTTTATAAGTTATCCACAACTTAGATTTGGTAGTATTGATTTTTTTGTCACTGCATGATACAGTCAAAACATAGAATGCGACAGGTGGCTCAATTGAGAGCCACCTTTTTTGTAAGTTATAAAACATCTTGACAATGTTCTTATTTTGTTCTATCGTTGTTTTAGTAATTAATTGAGGATAGCAATATGAATATAAGTTTTAATTTTCATCAACTGCTTGCATTTATAGGTACAATGTTGTGTTTAAGTAATTTGATTATACTTATCAGTATTGGCGGTATGGAACACGCCTTTTTCCTCTCTCTAAATTCGTTTTTTATAATACTGGCGTGGTATAACTTTATGAAAACAAAAGTATCCTAAATAATTATATTTTTACATGCTTCGTAAAACAAGCATAAGTTTTTATCAACCGGCTGACCATTTGTGGTTTCAGTCGGTTTTGTTGTTGTGATTTTTATAATTAACAGCATAGCCATAATAAATATTTCATACAAGGAGAAAAAATGAGAAAACCAAGAGATTATAAATCTGAATATGCGGATAAACTTATCGCATGGTTTCGTGATGCCCCGCTTTATGCCGAGGAATCTCGTGAAATTTACAATAAAAAAAATGACCGCTGTGAAACGGTGGTTGATAAAATCGCCGCGCCTTGCCCAAGCGTGGTTCGTTTTACAGACACGTTAGGGATTGGTGTTGAGCGGATTGATGTGTGGCGGAATGCGGTATCAGAGTTTAATACCGCTTTTGAAAAAGCAATGCGATTTCAGGAAGAATGGTTGATGAATGCCGCCGGATTGGGGTTTTACAATTCTTCAATGTCAATCATGGCTCTAAAGGCCAACCATGGTTGGGCAGAAAAAAATGATAAACCTCAGTTAACCGAAGAACTCAAACAAGTACTTGTGCAATTTGTAAAAAATAAAGGAGAAGAAGTTGAAAAAAGTAACGGCACAAATTCCGGAGATATTCGCGCCGTTAATGACGCAAAAATACCGGATTAAATTTTATTATGGAGGGCGCGCCGGCGGCAAAAGCTATGCATTTGCCGACAGCTTGTTGCTTTTAGGACGGCAGAAAAAAATGTTTATCGCCTGCCTGCGAGAAATACAAGACAGCATTAAAGATTCAGTATATAAATTGTTGTGCGATCGCATTGCCGGATATGGCCTGAGTGACTATAAAGTTTTTGAAGATAAGATTGAAAACAAAATCACCGGAACCAGATTTATTTTTAAAGGCCTGCGTGAACAAGATGCCCAAAAAATAAAGTCTTTGGAAGGGGTGGATATTGCTTGGCTGGAAGAGGCTCAAACCATATCCAAAACATCATGGGAAATTTTAGAGCCAACCATACGCAAAGATGGCTCTGAAATTTGGATTTCAATGAATCGTCGCTATGAAAATGATGCC
>CADBMA010000066.1 GCA_902795665.1 uncultured Rhodospirillales bacterium | reverse complement strand
TCGGTGCATGGCTGATGAATATCCTTTTATCCCTCCGATTGAGAGCACAGCAATTATTGCTAAAACGCCGAGCATTTCTACCATTGATCGTCCCTTTTGTTGGACGTGTTTTTTCAGCAAGGATATGTACATATCTATATGATTCTCTTTGTAAAATATGGTTAATTATGTTCATTTTAAACGATCGTTTAAAATGAACATTTGTAGACAAAAATACGCTTGTACAGCAAATTATTTTTACTTGATTTTTTTAAACATAAGAAGTATAATAAGTGTACATTTTAAACGATGGTTTAAAATGAACATTTTTATACCCCTCAACACCGCAGAAAACAAGGAAAATTCTTAAAACGATGTGTGAGAATTTATGATACAAAAAACCCTCGGAATTAACCGAGGGTTTTTTGTGCTAAACAGCTATTTTGCCGTGGCAATGTTTATATTTTTGACCGCTTCCACAAGGACACAAGTCATTTCGAGATACCTTTCCCCATGTTTCAGGATTGTTGGGATCAATATTATCTTTAGAATAGCGGAAAGGTGTGCTTTTTTCTTTCATTTCAGCCGCAATTGCCGGTTGATTTTCTCTGCCATTCAGCAAGTTAACAGGAGTTTCGTGAATTTCTTTAATTTTGGTGGCAGAATTATGAAGCTGTAAATCTTCAGTATTTTCTGGCTGAATTTGAACACGGCAAGTCATAAAGGTAATGCGTTCACGCAGCATATCGAGCATATCAGAAAACATATTGAACGCTTCTTTTTTATACTCGTTCAAAGGATCTTTCTGCCCATAGGCGCGCAGCACGATAGTATAACGCATATAATCAAGACTGGCGATATGCTCTTTCCAAAGTTGATCAAGCACTTGCAGCAAAATATTTTTTTCAACCAAGCGCACGATTTTTTCGGGCAAACCGCTGTTTTTAGCTTCAAGCTGCTGTTCAACCGCCTCAACCACATGTTGAATCATGGTGTCGCTGTCGGCCTCGGGTTCTTTGCTCCACTCATCAGCAGGCAACAAAAATCCGGTAACACGGCCGATTTCTTGTTGCAACTCAGCAATGCGCCACTCATTTGGTGCGCTTCCCGGAATGATGTATGCGGCAGTTATATCGCTCAAAAATTCTTCGCGCATATCTTTAATGGTATCGCTTACGTCATCGGCCAACATTAAATCGCGCCGTTGTTCATAGATAACTTTGCGCTGATCATTCATAACATTGTCATATTTCAGCAGATTTTTGCGGATATCAAAGTTGCGTTCTTCAACTTTTTGCTGTGCTTTTTCAAGGGCTTTGCTAATCCATGGATGGACCAAAGGCTCACCTTTAGGCATTCCCATGCGTTCAAGCATTGCAGACATTCTTTCTGAGCCGAATATCCGCATCAAATCATCTTCCATTGATAAGAAAAACTTTGAAGTTCCAGGGTCGCCCTGACGTCCGGAACGTCCGCGCAATTGGTTATCAATACGCCGGCTTTCGTGGCGTTCAGTTCCAAGAATGAACAATCCGCCGGCTTCAATAACTTTGGTTTTATCAGCTTCAATTTCTGCTTTAATTTGCTGTTTGAGAGCTTCGATTTGTTCTGGAGTTTCATCGCCTTTCAGCATATTTTTAAGGCGCATATCCGGATTGCCGCCGAGTTGAATATCGGTACCGCGTCCGGCCATATTGGTTGCGATGGTGATTGCTCCTGACACGCCGGCTTGAGCGACAATGGCTGCTTCGCGTTCATGGTGACGAGCATTCAAAACTTCAAATTTAACGTTACTTTTTTTGTGCAGCAAGTCGGCAACCAGTTCCGATTTTTCAATTGAGGTTGTGCCAACCAGAACAGGCTGTCCTTTAGCATGACAGTCTAAAATAGTTTTGATAATTGCATCATATTTTTCTTCAGCGGTGCGATAAATTTCATCGTGCAAATCTTCGCGTTTTACCGGACGGTTGGTGGGAATTTCGATACAAGACAAACCATAAATATCCACAAATTCAGCTTCTTCGGTCATGGCTGTACCGGTCATGCCGGACAATTTGGGATATAAACGGAAATAATTTTGAAATGTAATTGAAGCCAGAGTCTGATTTTCAGATTGAATTTTAACTCCTTCTTTGGCCTCAATTGCCTGATGCAATCCGTCAGAATATCTGCGGCCTTCCATCATGCGGCCGGTAAATTCGTCAATAATTACAACTTTGCCGTCTTTGACAATATAATCCACATCGCGAATCTGCATTTTGTGAGCGCGCAAAGCGTTGTTAACGTGTTGTACCAGTCCGACATTTCCCATATCGTACAGTCCGCCTTCTTTTATCAACCCTTTTTCTTTGAGCAATTTTTCCACGTGCTCCATACCGCTTTCAGTCAAGACTACACTTTTGGCTTTTTCGTCCTTTTCATAATCAGAATCGGTCAAAAACGGAATAATGCTATTAACCAAGACATATTTTTCAGAAGAATCTTCGGCAGCACCGGAAATAATCAGCGGGGTGCGTGCTTCATCAATCAAAATTGAGTCAACTTCGTCGACAATGGCAAAGTTGAAAGGACGCTGCACCATATCTTCAAGATTAAATTTCATGTTGTCGCGCAGATAGTCAAAACCAAGTTCATTATTGGTGCCGTAAATAATGTCACAGGCGTAGGCGGCGCGGCGTTCGGTGTCATTTTTTTCGTGAACAATATAGTCAACACTAAGTCCCAAAAAGCGATAAATTTGTCCCATCCATTCGGCATCACGCTTTGCCAAATAATCATTGACGGTTACAATATGCACTCCCTGACCGGACAATGCTTCCAAATAAGCTGCAAGGGTGGCAACCAAAGTTTTACCTTCACCGGTTTTCATTTCGGCAATCATACCTTTGTGCAAAACAATGCCGCCAATGAGCTGAACATCGTAATGGCGTTGTCCCAAGGTGCGTTTTGCGGCTTCGCGCACAACGGCAAAAGCTTCAGGCAGAAGGTCATCCAAAGTTTCGCCAAGTTTTAATCTGTCACGAAATTCTACAGTTTTGTTGCGAAGTTCATCATCGGTTAGAGCTGCGATAACCGGTTCCAATGCGTTGATTTTATTAACTGTTTTGTATTGTTTTTTTATAAAACGCTCATTTGCGCTGCCGAAAAATACTTTTGCAATTTTGCCTATCATTTAGTTCCACCTTGATAAATTAAAAGTCAAACATACATTTAATGTTTATAATTAATAAAGTCAATAGTTTGACTAAAGTTATGAACTTTGGATAATATTTTGCTTGGATTTTTTTTATTTTCGGGTATAACGAAATTAGTTTTACTTTTTGGAGGAATGTTAAATGAATACAAAATATCTTGCTGCAGCAGCTGCTTCTCTTATGCTTGCGGCTTCTGTCAGCGCTCATGCTGAAGGAAAAAACGGAGTTGCTGCTGTTGTTAACGGTGAAAAGGTTACTGTTGCCGAAATTAGAAAGATTTATGATGGCGCACCGCAAATTCATACTCAGGAAAAATGGGATACCTTTTATGGCAAGGCTCTTGATGCTTGGGTTAGCAGCCGTGCCTTGTTACAAGCCGCCAATAAATCTGATGTTAGAAAGTCAGCAGAATATCGCAAACAGCTTGAAGCTGCCGGAAATGACATTGCCGCTCGTTTGTATATGAAGCAAGAGCTTGAAAAACAGATTGATGAAAAAGAATTGAAAAGATTATATGATCAATACAAGACAAATTTTGTTTCTGAAAAAGAAATAAAAGCTCGCCATATTTTGGTGGATAATGAAAATGTGGCCAATGATGTTGTTGCCAAGATTGCTAAAGGTGAAAATTTTGATGAATTGGCAAAACAATATTCTAAAGAAAAAAGGATTGATTTGGGATATTTTACAAAAGATATGATGGTTCCTGATTTTGGAAATGTTGCTTTTTCAATGAAAAAAGGTGAATTTTCGCAAAAACCGATAAAAACTCAGTTTGGTTATCATATTATTGTTGTTGATGATGTCCGCAATTCTCAGCCGTTGTCATACAAAGATGCAGAGCCTCAGCTCAAGGCTATTTTGGCGCAAGAGGCAGCAAAAAAATTGCTGTCTACTGTAGGACAAAATGCAAAAATTGAAAAATATTCTTTAGACGGCAAAATGATTAAATAGTTTTCTGAAAAGCAAAATTACCCCCTTCTGAGCAAGAAGGGGGTTAATTTATAAGTTATTTTGCTTGCTTTTTCGCGGATAAGGATATAGATTTTTTGTAGAATGTAAAAATTGCCGTTATATATGTTAAAGGTTGAGAATATGAATAATAGATTTTATGGATTGTTGCTGGCGGGGACTTTTTTGAGCACGGCGGGCTTGAGTGGCGCGGCTTTGGCGGAATATGAGCCGACTTTGGATAAACTTTATGCTGAGGGCAAATCGCCGATTGCCAGTGCTTTTACTTTGACCGAAACCACTGAGACCACCGGTGATGACATCTATAATATCCCTGACTATGATGAAACCACGCAAACCTTAACCAATCATTATTACAAACTGAAAATAAAAGACGGTATCACTTCGCAAACCCGCTTGGACAACAGAACCGACATTTCAGCAACCGACCTTACCGGCTATTGGTTTGATTTAACATATGATAGAAACGGTGCCGCGATTAGAAATGACGGCACCATCGGCGATATTTATGGCGACTTTATCGGCAATAGTTTGACATCACCCATTTTTTCCTATGGTAGCGCGATTAATAATCGTGGCACCATCGGTGATATCCACGGCGACTTTATCGATAATAGTGCAACATCAGCATTTGCTCAAGCCAGCGGCGGAGCGATTTATAATCTTGACACCATCGGCGATATCTATGGCAATTTTATCGGCAATAGTGTAAATGGACGTGGCGGCGCGATTTTTAATGTTGTCACCATCGGCGATATCTATGGTGACTTTATCGGCAATAGTGCAACCTCAACCGATTACAGTGCCTTTGGCGGCGCGATTAGTAATTCTGGCACCATAACTTTAGTCAATAGTATTTTTAAGGACAACTATGTCAAGGTTTCTGAATATAAAACTGCTTTAGAAATGCTGTTACAAAACTCTGGTGTATCCACTCCGGAAGAATATGTTCAGAAACGAGGCTATCAAACTGTTGAAGAATTTTTGGCAGCAAAAGGTTATGACACGATGGAACAATATGCCAATGAAACAGGTCGCCCCAACGCCGCTGGCGGTGCAATTTATAATGACGACACCCTCAACATCAAAGCTCAGGACGGCGGGGAGTCTTTGTTCTCCGGCAACTATGTCGCTGATGAACAGGG
>CADBMA010000065.1 GCA_902795665.1 uncultured Rhodospirillales bacterium | reverse complement strand
GGGTTTATTTTAGTGATCAATCCATGGATTGCGTGCTGTGCTTTTATGACGTGGCTGGCTTTTGCTGTTGCATTTCGCTATTCTTCATTGTCGGCAATTGCAGCAGCTGTGTTTACGCCGATTTATGCTTATTTTTTAACCGGACAGATTGAGGCTGCATTTTTTACGGCAATCGCAATTTTGGTGGTTGTGCGGCATAGAGCTAATATATCAAGACTTATCAATGGTACTGAAAGTAAAATCAGTTTCAAAAAGAAAGCATAATGTCAGATTATAATGAAATTATCAGCTGGTTAAGATTGGCGCAAACCGAAGGTATCGGCGCTATAAATTTTACAAAGCTTATTAACGAATATCAAACCGCTGATAAAGCTCTGCAATTTTTGCAAAGCCGCGGATATTTGGTTGGAGATGCTGAAGATGCAGAAAAAGAAGCAGAAACGGCTGAAAGACTGGATATTCATATCATTCTAAAAAAAGACTCGCTGTATCCGGCACGACTATTGGCTCTGCGTGATGCTCCGCCAATATTATATGCCAAAGGACAATTGAACCTGCTCTCTGCCTCTCCGGTGGTAGCAATCGTGGGGAGCCGCAATGCCAGTCTTAATGGGAGACAATTTACAGAAAGTATTGCTTTTGATTTGACTGAACGCGGGGTTTTAATCATATCCGGAATGGCCAGAGGTATTGATGCGGCGGCACATATAGGCGCCTTAAAAGCAAAAGACGGGCATGGAGCTACTATTGCAGTGCTGGGAACCGGTGTGGATAAGATATACCCTCCGGAAAACCGAGATTTGTATATGCAAATTGCCGAACAAGGGTTATTGCTTTCTGAAATGCCGCTAAACAGCGCTGCATTAAGCGGAAGTTTTCCGCGCCGCAATCGGATTATATCGGGGCTGAGTAACGGTGTATTGGTGACAGAAGCTTCTGAGAAATCCGGTTCGCTGATTACAGCTCGTTTTGCTGTTGAACAGAAAAAAACACTGTTTGCGGTTCCCGGAAATCCTAATGATACGCGCGCCGCCGGACCTAATCGGCTGTTGCGCAGCGGAGCCATTTGGACCGAGACTGCAACAGATATTATAAATGCTATCAATAATGCTGATAATTGCATGCAGAGCATAAATGATAAAGTTCTTCAACAAGATTTGTTCACAAAGCCTCTTGACAACTTGGTAAAAACTGTCGATATTCCAAAAGATCCGCAAAACCGAATTGAGGAACTTTTATCAATCGAACCGGCGGATATAGATGAAGTTATCCGCGTTTCCGGACTTGATACTGCAACGGTGATGATGCAAATTCTTGATTTGGAAATGAGCGGAAAAATTGTTCGTCTGCCAGGTAATAAAATTGTTTTAAAAACAGGAAAATAACATGAAATTAGTTATCGTGGAATCTCCGGCTAAAGCCAAAACCATTAATAAATATCTCGGTGATGATTATAAAGTACTGGCCAGTTTTGGTCATATCCGTGATTTGCCCAGTAAAGATGGCTCAGTACAACCCGATAAAGATTTTACTATGACTTGGGAGCTTAGTTCAAGCGGGCAAAAACGCCTTAAAGATATTATTGCCGCTGTTAAAGATGCCGACACGATAATTCTTGCCTCCGACCCGGATAGAGAAGGAGAAGCTATTGCTTGGCATATTTTAGAAGAGTTAAAAGCTCGCGGCAAAATTAAAGATAAAAAAATTGAACGTGTTGTTTTCCACGAAATTACAAAATCAGCTGTGGCCGAAGCTATAAAAAATCCCCGTCAAATTGATGATAATTTGGTATCTGCCTATATGGCAAGGCGAGCTTTGGATTATTTGGTAGGTTTTAATTTGTCACCGGTTTTGTGGCGCAAACTGCCAGGTTCAAAATCGGCCGGACGCGTACAGTCGGTTGCTCTGCGCCTGATTTGCGACCGTGAAACCGAAATTGAGAATTTTAAGCCGGAAGAATATTGGACAATTGATGCCGAGTTGTTTACCTCAAAACAAGCGTTGATTAAATCTCGTCTGATAACCCTTGATGGCAAAAAGCTCGAAAAATTTGATATTAATAATGAAGAAAAAGCTCTTTCTGCCAAGGCTAAGATTGAAGCAGCTGAATTTGCGGTAAGCAATGTAGAACGCAAAAAAGCTAACCGTTATCCGGCACCTCCGTTCACAACTTCGACCTTGCAACAAGAAGCTGCTCGAAAATTGCGTTTTTCGGCCAAAAAGACCATGCAAGTGGCGCAAAAACTATATGAAGAAGGTTATATAACCTATATGCGTACCGATGCAGTAAATCTTTCTAAAGAAGCTATTGCTGCTTGCCGCGAGGCCATTCAAAAATATTTTGGCGATGAATATTTGCCCAAAACTCCAAAAGAATATAAAAATAAGTCCAAAAATGCTCAAGAAGCACACGAAGCTATCCGTCCAGCCGATGTTTTTAATACCCCTAAAAAGATGGAAAATAAACTTGATGCCGATGGATACAAACTTTATGAGCTGATTTGGAAACGCACAGTGGCTTGTCAGATGAATCCGGCAATTTTGGATAAGGTAAGTATTGACTCAGCTTCGGCTGATAAACAGATTGTGCTGCGCGCAAATGGTCAGGTGATTGCCTTTGACGGATATTTGAAACTTTATCAAGAAAGTTTTGACGACGATGAAGATGACGATGAAAATCGTATTTTGCCAAACGTTGAGATTGGGGAAAAAGAAACTCTGGGTGAAATCTTTACTGACAAACATTTTACAGCCCCTCCTCCGCGTTTTACCGAGGCCAGCTTGGTCAAAAAGTTAGAAGAATTGGGAATCGGGCGGCCTTCTACTTATGCGACAATTATTGCAGTCTTGCAGGAACGCAAATATGTAAAAGTGGAAAAACTGCGTTTTATTCCTGAAGAACGCGGGCGTATTGTAACCGTGTTCTTGGAAAACTTTTTCAAAAAATATGTCGAATATGATTTTACCGCCCAAATGGAAGAATTTCTTGATGATGTTTCTGCCGGTGCAATGGAGTGGAAAAAATTGCTCACCGGTTTTTGGGGAAAATTTATTAAAAATATCGAGGCCGTCAACCCTTTGCAGATGAGCGATGTTATCAATAAAATTGACGAAGTGCTGGGACAGCATCTGTTTCCGGAGCGCGAAGATGGAAGCGATCCTCGATCTTGTCCGGAATGTCATAGCGGAAGATTGGGAATAAAGCTTGGACGATTTGGCGCTTTTGTCGGTTGTTCAAATTATCCGGAATGCAAATATACCAAGCAACTGATTGATACTACCGCTGAAGAAGAAGCCGCTGCAAATGCTCCTCAGCTCTCAACTCCCGAAGATAAAATTCTCGGTGAAATTAATGAGCAGATAATTTATCTGAAAAAAGGACCTTACGGATATTATGTTCAGCTTGGTAAAGATACCGGAAAAGAAAAACCAAAACGCTGTTCTTTGCCGCGTGGAACAACTCCGGAAACAATTACGCTTGAGCAAGCCGATATTTTATTGCATCTGCCCCGCCAGCTTGGTAATGGCATTGAGGTTAATATCGGAAAATTCGGAACTTATTTGAAACAAGGCACAAAATCTAAGTCTTTGACCGGAAATGACAATATTTTTAATATTACTTTGGAGCGTGCAGAACAGATTTTGCAAGGTGCTGCAGAGAAGCCACAGGCTAAGGTAATTGGTATCAATCCGCAAAGCAAAGAAGAAATTACATTTCAGTCCGGACGCTATGGACCATATTTGAAGTGTGGCAAAAACAATTATGCCCTGCCCAAAGAAATGCGCGGCGTAGAGCCGACATTGGAACAAGCTCTGGCAATTATTGCAGCCAAAAAATAATTGCACATTTGGTGGAGCAGAAAATCTGCATAAAAAAAACTCCCGTGAACAATGTTCACGGGAGTTTAAATTAGGGTGACATTTAGAACAAATTTTTCAAAAATCCTTTAGCACCGTCTTTCACACCGTCTGCGGTATCGTTGGCGGCTTTAATGCCATCTGTAGCCATATCTTTCAGACCGCCGAGACCTTTATTGACAACGGTTTCATATGATACGGTCAAGATTTTTTTCAAAACGATTGTAATGGTTTCAACAATTCCTTGTCCAGAGTTATTTTTTTCACGGCCGATATCTTTTAATTCAATTGTCGGCAGAGGAATATTGGCTGATGTTCCTTTTCCGGCAATAGATGCAGCTATATTGATTTTTCCGTCCGTTACTTTTACCAAATCGACAGCTACTTTTTTGCCTTCTTTAGCTGTTTCTTCTTTGGTTTCTACTTTTTCTTCGGTTGGAGCAGAAGCGGTATTTTTGTTAATATTGGCCAGCAAATCTGAGACGTTGTTGTTGGTAACGTTACGCAATTCGTAAGTTACTTCCGGAGCGGCAACTCTGACTTCTTGAACCACAATGAGAGGCTTGAGAACGGATTTGATATCAACTTTAACAAAAACCTCGCCCAAATTTAAGATATATGGCTGGGCATAATCTTTGGGGTTGGCGACAGTGAGGTTATTAAGTTTGACCTCTCCTTGCAGCGGGGACAATCCAAAACCGCCGAGCTTTACCTCTGTACCGACAATTTGGCTGCCATATTTATTAACCGCAGTTTTAACCAAAGACTCCAAATTATGTGCCACATACCAAATGCCTCCGGCTATGATGCCAAGCAATGCGGCCACAATCCCTAAAAATATATATCTTTTCTTAATTTTCATAATATCCTCACTTTCTAAAATTTTAATAATAGATGTTGTTATAAATAAAATTGTTTATTTTTCAAGATTTATTTTATTTTGTTAATCCAGTTGATAATTTTGTTTTGAACGGCTTGGTCGTACTTTGGTGAAAGATTGTTAAATGCAGCGTGATCACTTAGTTGAGCGTTTTTAGCCATTTTTTGAAAATCATCAAAAAAGCTTCCATAATTGCTGCCTTGGGTAGAAAACGGAACAACTCGGCGTGACTTAAAATCGGCTTTATCAAGAAAAGCCAATAAAGGAGTTGCCGGAGCATACCACCATACCGGACCGCCTACAAAAATTGTATCATAGGCCGAAAAATCTGGAAAATCTTCAACAATTGCCGGATATTGTTTCTTGTGCAACTGCTGACGCGCTTGAACATAAAAATAGCTGTTGAGAACAATTTTATCTATGGTTTTGATTTCATAAAGGTCTGCATTGGTCAGATCGGCTATTTTTTGTGCTATATCGCGTGTTTTGTTGCTCAGAGAATAAAAAACCACCAAAGTTTTTCCGGTTTTGAAATCAGCTTCAACCGAAGACGAATATTTATTCATCTCTTTTTGATTTTTTTGAGCAACACGGTATAGATGAATGCCTGTTCCCAAGGCAATTATTATTGCAATAAATAAGATAATATAAAGTACAAGTTTTATCATTTTCAGCTCCTATAAAAAATTATATTTATAAGTATCTCTTTTTTTTGCGAATAACAAGTACTTCCGGCAGATTTTGCACTGCCGGAAGGTATATATTTTAGGCAACAGTTTCAGATTTTGCCTTAATAAAATAATTTACAGCTTGGTTTATTGGTGTAACGTGAGTACTGGCGCCGTAAATAGAATTTGAATTGGCGGCGGAAAAATTCAGCTTTGAAGCGGCTGTTTTACTTACATTATTATCCCATGTACCAAATGAACTGCTGGCATTGGTTGTAGTAAAGGCTCCGCTTGTGTCACGGAACAAAACTCGTCTGTCACCTGTGCCATATCCGTCTGATGCCTGAAATTGTCCGC
Organism: uncultured Rhodospirillales bacterium; assembly: GCA_902795665.1. Classification (GTDB taxonomy): domain Bacteria; phylum Pseudomonadota; class Alphaproteobacteria; order RF32; family CAG-239; genus JAFUYI01. The sequence continues at coordinate 4,163 of CADBMA010000065.1, read as the reverse complement.
TGATATTCGGCAGACCTTCGGCCTGAGTGGTATAGATATTGGCAGCCGAATTGCCGCCTAAACCACGCAAAAATTTGCCGCGATAATCCGGAACATTAAAAGTCGTTGTTCCGTTGCCGCTGCCAAATTGTGTGCCGATAACAGCAAAAAGCTCTGAATATGTTGTGCGAGATACGGCCTGACCGTTGCATAACAACCACTTTCCGTGGTTGGCGTTCTTAACCGAAGCTTTGATATCACCGACCGGCTGCAGAGCATTTATAACACTTGCAACCGCCGATTTGACTGTATTATCCTCGCTTTGCATTTGAGTTTTGGTTACAACATCGCTGTTAGAAACCGCATCACCGAGATTTTTAATACGATAGCCACCCATATTAATATCACCTTTCATGGCAACGCGGCCATCGCGAAGAAATGTTTCATTCAGCGCCTCTGCAAAATTATCATCTTCTTCATCGGCATGATCGGTAACAATATCAATATCGTTAATTCTATCTTGTTCCCAGTTGTGCATTCTGGTAAATTTTCCTTGTGAATCAAAAGGCATTTTATTTTCTCCTATAAAAAAAGCCGCAGTCAATAAAACTACGACATGGTTAAAAAAAGCTGGTTGAAAATAATTCAACCGGCGGGTTGTGGGATATTTAAGGTTTAATATCCCATAAAAAACTTTCATTTTAAGAAATTCGAAGATCCCTTGACGATTTTGCAAGCAAAATCGAGGGATGACAGGTTGTTTTTAAACTGGATTGCCGCGGCGTTACCACGCCTCGCAATGACGGAAAAGTAATATTGGACCTCCCGTATTCCTCGTTATGACGAGGAATTGGTGCGGCGTGTCCATGTGTTAAGGAAGCTAATCTTTACGCATCTTTCAAATTCTTGACTTTTATCCCCTTAATATGCTACATACAAAGCACCCTTAAGGTACTTTTCCAATAGGAACGAAAACCGAAATCGCCTATTGTGTATCTCACATAGGGTTGACAGCCCTGTGTAAGGAAAAAAGGAAGGCTCTACTAAAAGAGCCTTTTCATTTATCTTTTGGGATAATATGTAGTAGAAATAATATTCGTATCATCTTTCAGCGATGTTACAACTCTGAAATTTCCATTTTTACCTTGCGATATATATACGTTTTGACCAAATTGATTTGTTTCTACTTCCCTCCATAAAAAATTTAACAACTGCACAATACAACAATTTTACCATTTCCTTGACTTTTATACCTTAATATGCTACATACAAAGCACCCTTAAGGTACTTTCTTACCAATAGGAATGAAACAGAAATCGCCTATTGTGTATCTATCCCCTGCGGGGAAGCGGGGAGCAGGAATAAGAAAGGGAAGCCCTCTTTGAGGGCTTTTATCTTGTTTTTGAATACATTGATGAAATAGTTTTATATCCATTTCTAGGGGTTGTAATTACTCGCATTTCTCCATCAATCTTTTTAACAGAGTAAACACTTTGATTCCTTGGTGTAATTTCTAATGGAGTGTCTTTGACATATCTCGGAATTTTTACAACTTCACTTCCAACTATACAATACAACAATTTTACCATTTCCTTGACTTTTATCCCCTAATGTGCTACATACAAAGCACCCTTAAGGTAATCCTTGCCAATAGGAATGAAATCGAAATCGCCTATTGCGTATCCTGTAACCGCCAGATAAGCGGTTACAGAGAACAAGGAGAGGAGTTCTTGAACAAAGAACTCCTTTTGTATTTTTATGCTATTTTTCAGGAATATATTTATACATAGAAGATATCGTCCTATAATCACCAATAGGGGTTGTAGATAACTTAAATTCTTCATTATTAGCGGGAAAGCGATAAATATGTTGTTTCCTAACATTTACTTCAATAGGTTGATTTTTTTTAATATATCTCGGAATTTTTACAACTTCACTTCTAGGAACACCATGTTTATAAATAATTTTATTCAATCCATAATTTCTTGCTGTCCCTGTTTGATGTTGCAACGCTCTTCCACTAACAATCACATTTCCATTTTCTCCTGATATTGCCTCTCCTCGCTGCAACACCACCGGTTCCCCGTTGTGGTTTTTCATCTTTGCAATCACATCTCCGCCGTTTCCCGCAAATGGGTTTTGGCTCAATTTATCATAAGCTCTCCCTATCTTATATCCTTGATACAGCATATTTGCCGGCTCATATGTCGCCGCCCCTATTCCTGCACCGCTCATCATTCCGCCACCGATTTCTGCTACGTTTCCTGCCATTTGAGCCAAGTTTCGACTTTGTGCATCTTTCAAATTAAGATAATTATTCATTTGTGAATCAAAACCAAGCTTATTGCCCAACCAATCCAGTCCACCAAATGTCATACCGTTTACTGCTCTGTTCATACCATATAACATATCCATTCCGCTCATTAACAAATCTTGTTCGACATTGCGTTTTCTTTGTTGAGAAAAAACATCTGATGCATGATTTAAATGTTGTTGCGAAGAATTATTGTTTAAAAACGGATTTGGCGTATCAGCAGTTGGCACATCTGCTGTTTTCATATCACTTATCGTGATATCACTCCGCTGATTAGGTTGATAGTAAAAATATCGGCTCTGCCCTGGCAGAGGATTTTCGCGTTCAACCGGCGTTTGTCCGTTAAATATACTTTCCATATATCCTCGAACGCCTGTATTATAATTTGTCATTTTATATTCTCCTTTAATCTATTATTGTAAAATAAAAAGAGCGGAATCTCCGCTCATTCGTCATTTGCGAAGCTTGCCCTCGCGGACGGTTTTTCATTTATGGTAGGCGCGTAGACGGCCGCAGAAAAAGCGCTTAAATGCGCTTTTTCAAGGAGACGCAATGAGACTTGCTTTTGTGAATAAGTGAAAACGCCATGAAACAAAAGCTAGTCGGAATTGAAGAACCCTTAGGGTTCGAATCCCAAGCGCAAAAACCGCCCTTACGGACGGTTTTTCATTTATGGTAGGCGCGTAGGGATTCGAACCCTAGACCCACTGATTAAGAGTCAGTTGCTCTAGCCAACTGAGCTACGCACCCATAGCATCTGGACAGGAATATAGACCGCTAATATTATTTTTGCAACAACTTTTTTTATTTTTTTAATTATGCGCTATCTTTTCCATTACACCAAACACGGATAATAATAATTATCAATACCCGCAGCTTGTTCGAAACCATAAGTGTTTACAAGATATTTCCCTGTGTTGTTCATTTTTTGCCAGAAGCAAAAAATTCAAGGCATCTACCGATTAGATTTGAAATAATGCATATGTTCTATTTTTTAGGAGATCGGAAGATCGCTTGACCAAAAGACTTACGCTTTTGGTGCGATGACATTTGTTTTTAAACTGGATTGCCGCGTCGGGCGTTCGCCCTCCTCGCAATGACGAGCGAGGATATGACGCGCCGCGCCGTTTGGCATAATATGTTATGCTGTTGTTTGGGAAATTGACTTCATAAACATCTGTCTTACCATGTTTGCGCAATTTTTTGCAAAGCAAGCCATGTCTCGTGCGGACAGCATAGAATCAAAATCAATTCCATTACCAGCCACGGAAGTAAAATATACCTGATTTTAAGATAGTTATCTTTTGTACATTCATCAAACCATTTTCGTTTTGAAATATACTTTATAAACAACGGATGCCCTATTACAAAACAAAAATCAAATAGAAACAAAACCGGAAAAAAAGACATCATTTTATGAAATGCCAAAATAATAAATAAACCAAATAAGCATAATACGAAAATAACATCACTTATTATTTCTAATACTACGTTTTTACCCTTTCTCATCATAACCTTTTTTTCCATATTTTGTTCCTAGTCTCATATTTTATTAATAATGGTATTCTTCATCATATTCATTTTTCTTATAATATATATTTTTTGCTTTGTCAGCAGAAGAATTTATCCCCTGCTTAATAAACTTTTTGCTCAACTGCACAAGAGGTCTTACTATTGTATAATTGTTCGGATTTAATGTTAACGCTGCAGTAGCTGTTCCCAAGGCCTCGTCAAAATTGCCCAATGTAGCCCCGGTGGCATAACCTACCGTGGCGGCTTCCGTCGCATCGGCAAAATTATTCGCCATACTTTTCAGATTATCCCATGTTCCAACTTTTTGCTCCGGTGGTGGGGTGGTGCCGTAAAGTTG
>CADBMA010000064.1 GCA_902795665.1 uncultured Rhodospirillales bacterium | reverse complement strand
TAATATCTGTGTGTTTAGTAAAATAGGTGTGAGAAAAAAATGGAACACGAGCATTGTCATCATGAAATTAGTGAAAAAACAGTTAATTATTTGTTGATTTCATTTGTTATAAATATGCTGCTTACTGTTGCGGAAATAATCGGCGGAATTGTTGCCGGAAGCATTTCTTTGATTGGTGATGCGTTGCATAATATGTCAGATGCGTTGTCGATTTTAATTGCGGTGGCGGCTTTTAAGATTGGGCGCCGCAAAGCCTGCGGAAGATATACCTATGGTTTTCGGCGGGCTGAAATTGTTGGAGGATTTGTAAATTTGATATTGTTATTTGCCTCCGGTGTTTATCTGATTGTTGAAAGCGGATTGCGTTTGTTGGAACCAAAGGCAATAGATGGAGAGATTATTATTTGGGTTTCGGTATTGGCGTTGATTATTGATGCAGCAACTGCGCATCTGTCCCATCATGGAGCAAAACACAATACCAATATGCGGATGGTCTTTGTGCATAATTTGGCGGATGCAATGGGTTCGGTTGGGGTGATCGTATCCGGTTTGTGTGTAATGTATTTGGGAATTTATGCAGTTGATGGTATTGTGGCTCTGATGATTGGATTTTATATGATATATCAGGCGGTGGTTGCATTTCCCCAAACGGTGAGTATATTAATGAATGCCGCTCCCGAAGAGATGGATTTAGATAAAATAATCCGTGACTTAGAGGGGTTGGAAGGTGTTGAGAGCGTGCACCATCTTCATGTGTGGAGCATTAGTGAAAATGTGCTGTCGGCAGAATGTCATATTGTGACGGAAAATATTGAAATAGCAAATCTGGCCGCCAAACTTCTTGAGGAAAAATATAAAATAGGGCATTGTAATATACAGATTGAAAAAGATAAAAGCCCATGCTGTGATTGCAAATTGTAATTTATGTGCTGAAACGTTTATCTCAATTTATTAATATGGTGCCATAACAAAAATGTTTGGCACTTTTGTTTATTTGTGGTATAAGTTGCGCATTGTAAAATGAGTTAAATGTTGAAAAATATTGCAGACATATTGGAAAATGAACGCAGCCGGTGGTTTTGTTGGTTTCCGGTTCTTTTTGGCTTGGGGATTGGAATTTATTTTTCTTTGCCGTCAGAGCCGTCGCAATGGTTTACGCTGGCAGTTGTTGAACTGTTGTTAGTGGCAGCATTTGCGGTAAGGCATTATCCGTTTTTGTTGCGTATAGTCGGGGTGATGAGTATTATCACTGCCGGTTTTGTTGATGTGCAGCTGCAAACATTATATCTTGAAAAGAAGCTGCCTCCTCCGGCGAGCGGTGATGTCTACATTCGTGGGCAAATTATGTCTCATGATACCAACTATCGCGGAAAACCGCGGATTGTTTTGGGGAATATGGAGGATTTGGAGGGGACGGTTATTCAAGGCAAATATCGCCTGACATTGCTGCAAAAAGTATCGGATATAAAAGTTGGAAAATGTGTTGAATTGGTGGCCGAGGTTGCGCCGGTAATGAAAGCCAATTTGGTTGGCGGATATCAGCCGGACAGAAGGTTGTTTTATGATGGTATTAATGGCAGCGGATATGTGTTGAGCGGTGTTTTTGAAATTGATTGTCCGCGCGAGTTAAATTGGTTGGTGCGCAATATTGATGAATGGAGGGGAGTGATAACGGAGCGGATATCTTCGCAACTGCCTCCGAAAGAGGCCGCAATTGCTGCGGCGATTGTAACCGGAAACCGCGAGCTGATGACTATGCAGCAAATTGAAAATTATCGCGATTCCGGTTTGGCGCATTTTTTATCAATATCCGGTCTGCATATCAGTATGATTGCCGGACTGATGTTTTTTGCGGTACGGCTTTTGATGGCGTGCATTCCGCAATTGGGGCTTCGTTACAATTCTAAAAAGATTGCCGCATTATCGGCCTTGGCAGTCAGTACGATATATTTGATGATTTCCGGCGGAGCAGTGCCAACCCAAAGGGCGTATATTATGATGTTTATGGTGTTAACAGCGGTGTGGTTTGAGCGTCAGGCTATATCAATGAGAGTTTTGGCTTGGGCGGCAATGATTATTTTGTTCTTTTCGCCGCAGATGCTGATTAATATTAGTTTTCAGCTGTCTTTTGCTGCAGTTATTGCTTTGGTGGCTTTTTATGAAAAATTCGGTGGAAGATTAGAAAGTTTTTTGTATGGAAAACATCTAAATATCGTAATGCGAATCGGTAGAGGCGTATGTGCTTATTTGTTGGGAATTGTAATTGCGGATTTGGTGGCCAGTATGGCAACTTTGCCGTTTGCAATATATCATTTTAACCGTATTGCGCTATATACCAGCATTACTAATTTGTTGTCGGGGCCAATTATTGCCTTTTGGATTATGCCGGCCATTTTGCTGACATTATTGCTTTTGCCTTTGGGGATGATGTCTGTTCCGTTATGGGTTGCCGGTAAAGGTATTGCGGTTATAAACGAAATTACAACCAGAGTTGCAGAAATGCCGCATTCGGTGGCTGAGATATGCTCTTTTCCGCTTTGGGGATTGTTGTTGATTGTCGGCGGAGGATTGTGGCTTTGTATATGGCAGACAAAATGGCGCAATGCAGGGTGGATTTTTATACTTTGCGGCTGCTTGAGCCTGATGTTTGTTAGGGTTCCGGATATAATTGCCGGAGACGGCGGAAAAGCAATGGCAAGGCGCAATGAATGGGGAAAAATACAGGTGTTTTCCGGCGGTAATAAGTGGATGAAACAAAATTGGCTGGAGAAGTTTGCTTCTGCCAATGCCCCGCAACAAGACAATTTGCAGGCTCCGGATTTGAAAAATATAGATTTTGATGAGGTTATAGGGGTTAGTATATATGGTGATGAAGTTTATACAGTCAGGGATTATATAGGGCGACGGCCGTGGAATAGATAATTTTTTGCAATTTATATAAAAAAATGCTTGACCAATTATTTTGTTTTGGTTAAAAATCTTAACGAACCACGGAGAGTTGGCAGAGTGGTTTAATGCAGCGGTCTTGAAAACCGTCGTGGGTAACTCCCACCTGGGGTTCGAATCCCTAACTCTCCGC
>CADBMA010000063.1 GCA_902795665.1 uncultured Rhodospirillales bacterium | reverse complement strand
GGATTGGCAAATTTTTATAACGCCCTTGATGAAGCCGGTTGTTTTAAATAAAACTTGATTTTGCAGAAGCGTATTCTATAATAATCGCAAATACGGAGGGTAGTAGATGCGAGAGGAAACAAAAGAAATATGTGTATTGGGCGGATTGTATTTTGTGTTCGGTTATATTTTTGATCAAATGCAGGATTTGTTCAATTACTTTAATACGCAAGGTTTTTTTGAATTTATGGCCTCATGCTTGGGAAAGTTATCGATTTTAATTGATATAATTTTTATTATCCTCTTTTTTGTGATTTTATTCGGCAAAAAAATTGCCGTACTGCAAAGATTTATCGATAAGTCCCCGAAGTCGGCGGTATATTTTTACTGTATCGGATTTGTAGGATATATTTTGTTCGCATTAAATGTACTCATTTTTGGATCAGCGGAATTTATTGCTTTTGAAGAAACAACGCAAAAATATATTACAATAAGTCTTGCTTGCGTAAATATTGGCGGAGTAATAATCGCTCTGGCTTGGGCAAGCTATGATATATTTTTCAGACGCAAAAAGGATGAGAAAACGAAATAATTTAGCTTTTTTATTGCCATTCCTCGCACGGCGCGCGCGTCATCTCCTCGCTCGTCATTGCCGTTTGTTCCTTCACTCGTCATTGCGAGGCGTGGTAGCGCCGTGGCAATCCAGTATAAAAACAACATCATCGCCCTCACACCGCGGACAGTGATTTTTTTTAACATTAATTTTAAGGAGAAAATAAAATGGATAATAATCCGTATAAAAACATGACCTTGCGGCAGGAGCTGGAAGCTCGTTTCGACGAGGTCGATCGTAAACAAAAAGAACAAGATGCATTGGATTACATACGCAACAATATGCAAAATGTTACCAATAAGATTGAATTTGATAAATATAATAAAGTGTCTCAAGTTACGACACAACAATCACCTATCCAACAAATTATTGGTGGAGCAATGGATATGGTATCTGAATATTTTAAGATGAAAAAACACGGTTATAAAAATTTAGATGATTATCACCATTGTAAGGCTAATTATAACGCTGCTTCTCGAGGACCGTACGGATACAATACGGCAAAAGCACTCGGTGACACAAAAGAACAATTTGACTTTTATTGGAACCAAGCTTATAAAGGACTCAGTGAAAATGATGCGCAAAAAGACAAAATTCATGATTTAGGCGTGAATGCAAGCGGTCGGTTACGTGGAGATTCCGGATTATATAATAATGCAAAAGATGCATGTGCTGAATATCGAGCAAAAAATCCGGCATTTCCTGAGAAGTATTGGTAGAATGGTAGCAATATGCATTACTCAAAGATAATAAAAATTGGAATTCTTTTAACAATTCTATGTTTGGGGTGTCGGAAATGCTTTGTTTTTCTGGAACAAAACAGTTGTTTAGACAGCGGTAATGTGTGGGATTATAAGGAAAACCGTTGTCGTGATGATTGTTTAATGTGGAACAAAATCAATGGCTGTATTAAGATGACCGATGAACAGGTTCAATTGTTTGAAAAATGTCGTAATAAACCGGTAGGATGTATTTCTGACGATGTTTTTAAGAGAATTTGCCTGCAAAACCGATTACCTTTTAACCTTAAAACAGTAGAATGTGATGCAGAATTTACTATAGATAAATGTCATAAACTCGGACCGGATTGGATTTATCCGAAAAATTGCAAATAACATAAGGCTCGTCATAAACGGCGAGCCTTTTAAATTTGTTGGTTATCGTAATTTTGTCGCAAAAAAGGCAGGGAGAAATTTCCGCCGTTTTTGCGTAAGTGAATGTCAGTGATGATTTTTACCAAGATTGGCAGAACTATGATGATTTGTCGCTTAATGTAAAATATCCGAAAGGATGGTAGTCGAAAAAAACACAAAAAATGCAGGGAAAAACTCCTTGCCTTTTTGAATGCAATATTATATTATTATAATAAATACAACTTCTGAGAGAAATGTTCGGAGTATATATCAAAGTTTTATGCAAAATAAAAGAAAGATAATTGCACAGATTTGTTTTTATGGGGCTTTGACATTTAATGTATTGCTGTATTGTTTGGTCTTGTGCCGTTTATTCGGTTATGATGGAGGTGTCAATGATGTGAAGACCTATTATGAAATTAAAAATATTGCAATGGCTAAAGATATGTTTTTCAATGAGTTGGCGGTTTCTTTCTTTTATGGTGTATTGTTCGGGGTTCCGACAGTGTATGCACGGCGATTTGTGCGCCGAATTGATTTTAAAGCTATATTTGTGCAGATATTGCCAACATTGATAAGTATTATAATTCTGGCAATAGTTTTATACATTAAGGAATATTGATTGCGATATGACAGCAGCGGAGAGAAAGCTCCGTCGTTTTTGTTGCCGGTTGAGGTCGTGATGACTTCAGCCGGTTTTTTTGTAGCCGTCGGGGCAGGTGCTTCCGGCGGTGATTTTTAACCCTCATCACCCTCACACCGCGGGCGATGATTTTTTTTAATAACTAACTTTAAGGAGAAAACAAAATGACAAATCATACAATGGAATTAATGTACG
>CADBMA010000062.1 GCA_902795665.1 uncultured Rhodospirillales bacterium | reverse complement strand
AGGCAAGAATTACATTTTCTGTCGTCTGCCAACTCTTTGTTGCGCAATGCAGAAAGTACAGCCATAAATGATAACACGATTAACAGCAATAACACTATTTTCATACATGATAATTTTTAAAAAATTAAACTTATGTAATCATATATATCATTTTCGCTCAGACGTCAAGTCAAACCAACCTCATACATATTCTGCAAACGACTATAATCTGCAGCGCTTAACCTGACTGTAATTTGCATCATATTACCACGCTCTTTACTTTTAATAATTTCACCATGGCAATGCAACCACGCCCATAACCGCCCATCGGCAGCATCAATATTTATAGTCAGCTCTTTATAGTTGCGTCTAAGCACTTCATCAAGGCGCAGCAGCAAAGCATCACATCCCTGCCCTGTTAATGCTGATATTGGCAGTGATTTATCTCCAAATTTTAAGCTGCCATCTGCAACTAAATCAATTTTGTTATAAACCTCAATATAGTTATTTTGATATTCAATCTGCTCCAATCCCAGATTATGCAAAACCTCCAATACATCTTGCCGTTGTTGGCGATTATCCTTATTTCCCGAATCAAGAACTTGTATAACTACATCTGCCTCCACCACCTCTTCCAGTGTTGCTCGAAAAGCCATAATCAATTCGTGAGGCAAATCTGAAATAAAACCAACCGTATCTGACAATATTATTTCGCATCCAGATGGCAGTTTCAGGCGGCGCATTGTTGTGTCCAGCGTAGCAAACAAAAGGTCTTCGGCAAAAACATTTGCCTGCGTCAAGCGATTAAATAAGGTAGATTTACCGGTATTGGTATAACCAACCAAAGCCACTATCGGATATGGAACTTTTTTACGAGCCGTGCGTTGCAACCCTCTGGTTTTCTTAATTTTTTCCAGCGTCGTGTTAATTTTGACAATATTTTCATCGATAATGCGGCGATCAAGTTCAATCTGTGTTTCTCCGGGACCTCCCAAAAATCCGGCACCGCCCCGCTGACGCTCCAAATGCGTCCAACTGCGAACCAAACGGCTCCTCTGATATGTCAAATGCGCCAATTCGACCTGCAGTCTACCTTCTTTTGTCTGAGCCCGTTCACCAAATATTTCTAAAATCAATGCTGTCCGGTCAATTATTTTAATATTCAGCTCTTTTTCAAGATTGCGCTGTTGAATTGGCATCAAATCAGCATCAACCACCAGCAACTCTACCTCTTTTTCTGAAACAATCGCCGCAATACGCGCAATCACTCCTTGTCCAAAGAAACTACCGGCCCGAATTTCGCGCAATTTTATAATATCTGACCACACTACATCCAAATCAATAGCTGCGCCCAAATCAACGGTCTCGCGTAGTCGTGCCTCAGCATCAAAGGCAGACAAAGGCGTCCACGGACAAACCACCGCCGCCCTGGTTCGATAAACCTTATTTTTAGAAAGACTATTCGTCACCGTTTATATCAACAGCCGAGCTCGGCATAATTGTCGATACAGCGTGCTTATAAATCAACTGGGTATGACCATCGCGACGCAACAAAATAGACGTCTCATCAAACCAAGTAATTACACCTTGCAATTTTACGCCATTAACCAAAAATACCGTAACTGCAATCTCATTTTTGCGTATATCGCCTAAAAAATCTTCTTGAACTTTATTGGTGGACATTATATTTTTCCTTATTCTTTATTATCGTTCATTTTTTGTAGTATCATTTTTTTCAAAATAGTAAAGCAATGTTTACAAATTATGCAAAAACTTTTTCTGCTTTTCGTACAGCATCTGGGGTGCAGAATACCACCAAATGGTCACCAACAGCTATCTCCATATCTTTCAAATTAAAATAAACATCATCTTTGCGCACCAATGCACATATTTTACAATCTTGCGGAATATTAACTTTTTCAATATCTGTTCCCAGCAGCATTGAATTTTCATGAATTGCTATTTCCCACACTTCTCCTAATGATGCCCCTTGCGAATATGCCTGAACAATATTTGCCTTTCGCAATTCGCGCAAAATTGACGACATTGTGATTGACGTGCGGTCAATTAAAATATTTTCTCCAATATTAATAATTTGTGTATTTGCTGTGCGTTCCGTTACCAGAGCTATTGTATTTTCCACTCCGTTTTTCTTTGCCACCATTGATGCTACCAGATTATCTTTGTCTTCAAAATCAACAGCAACTGAAACATCAGCCTCTCCGATGCTGATTTCTTCCAAAATTGCCTCACTCATTATCGAGCCGCTATAAACATCGGTTTTACTTAAACTACTTGCCAAATCTTCCACCGTATTCGGATTGTTATCAATAATTTTACAGCTTATAATATTATCGTCGGTTTCAAGTCTCTCAGCTAAATACAACGCTGTTTTGTTACCCCCGACAATCAATACTCTTTCATTCGATTTGTGTTCCTGACCAAAAGCATGGAGCACATCTTCAATCTTGTCACTTTCAGCCAATATAGTAATTTCATCTCCGCCATGCATCATATCACTTCCATTAGGAAGAATAATTTTTCCACCTCGCACGATGCTCACTATCATAACATTCAAATCCGGAGCCGAAATTGATAAATTACACAAGGGAATCTGAGCCAAAGGACATTTTTTAGTAATACGAAATGATAATAATTTCAGCTTTTGTCCGCACAACGGATAAACAGCCGACATTCCTGGAATTTTAATTATATTCATAACAGCTTTGGCAATTTCATATTCTGGAGATATCACTAAATCAATTGGCAGACTATCCTCATTAAACAGTCCTCCCCATGCTGCCTTAAAATAAACACGTGAATCAATACAAGCAACTCGCCGCGGAATATCAAACAAAGTATAAGCTGCCTGACAAGCAATCATATTCACTTCATCATTATCTGTTGCCGCAATCAACAAATCAGCATTCGACGCACCGGCTTTTTTCAAAACATCAGGATGAGACACCAAGCCGCAAATAGGCATAATATCCCATTCTTGAGCAATATCATTCAAAGCCTTTTCATCTGTATCAACAACCGCAATATCGTTATTACCATGGCTCAAATAACCAACTATGCTGCGACTAATGCTATTTGCACCACCAACTATTATACGCATAATGTGTCCTCCTTCAAACCATCAAAATAATCATCAATTACGGAAAATGCGTCTTCAAAATTATTAGTTTTTACATATTGCTCCCGAAAGTGCTTTGCGTCATGAAACCCCTTGCTGTACCAACAAACATATTTACGTGACAGTGCCAAAGCCGTTCTTTCACCATAATATTCATACAATCCTTTGATGTGATTTAACAATATAATTTTGACTTCTGCCGCAGTTTTTCTTGGTGAACATTCTCCATGCCTGAGATATTTATCTATTTCTGCAATCAGCCATGGGGCGCCAAGTGTCGCGCGTCCAATCATAACTGCATCTACACCGGTATAATCAATCATACGGCGAGCCGAAATTCCATCAGTAACATCTCCATTTCCCACTACCGGAATTTTAACAGCCGTTTTAACCTCTGCAATTTTATCCCAGTTCGCATTTCCGGAATAAAAATCACTCCGTGTTCGCCCATGAACAGTAATATACGATGCGCCGCTATCCTCACACATTTTTGCAAATTCTACCGCATTGATATGCTCATGATCCCAACCAAGGCGAAACTTAACACTGACCGGCAATGGTGTTGCTTTAACCGTGCTATCAATAATTTTAGCCGCCATCATTAAATCTTTACTCAATGCAGAACCGGAATTATTGTTCACAATCTTGCGGACCGGACATCCCATATTTATATCAATATTGTGCGCTCCCAATTCCGCAGCCAAACGCGCCGCATTTGCAAACAATAAAGCATCTCCGCCTACCAGCTGAACCGTCACCGGATACGGCTCATCACGCACATCAGCAATTCTAGATGTTTTAGGATTGTTGCGTTCAAGGGCATTTATTGCCACCATTTCTGATACAATATTTCCTTTTCCAAAAGAATGCACCAGCTTTCGTAGCGGTTTATCGGTAATTCCCGCCATTGGAGCTAAAAAAACCTGACTGTCAAAATCCAAAATTTGCATTTTAATTAAGCTTGTCTAACGCTCTGGCTATAACATAATAAATTTTGCCGATATCTGCTCCGGACATAACTGACAGCAAAACACTCGATTTTTCGCAGGCACGAGCACTCTTTATCAAATTTTCAAATTCACTCATATAGGCATTGACATTCTTACGAAAATCAGAGTTTTTCTCGTACTCGTCTTTAATTGCCACAACTTGCTTGCGTGTCATATTTTTAGCCAAATATCGTACAAACGCATCGGTATCGCCTTCATAATATTTTTGCCACAATTTTTCTTGGGCATCAGCATTAAATACCGCATTGATATCAACAGACAAATTCTCAAGCTTTTCAATAATACCTGACGCATTTTTCAAAAAGTTATCAACTTTTGCATCGCGATATCTTTTTTCAATATCCAACAAATCTTTGCTGGCCTTTTTGGCTCCAATATCCAAAAGCTCAATCTGTTTTTGCAATACACCGTTAAAATTACCGGTATTAGCCACAATTTCCCCACCTTTGGAGTTAAATTCATCAATGCTGTTGCGTACATCTGACATCACTGCATTGACTTTTGCCAAAGTTTCATCTGTTGCTATCGTAATTTGATTTGACTGCAGCATAAATGCCTCGCCGGATTTTTTCAGCTCACCTGAAATACGTTCTGCATTAGCTGTAATCTCCATAATAGCTGCACGCAGCTTATCGCCGGATTTTTCAAAATATTTAGAACTCATGTTCGCGGCATTTTCCAATTGCAAGCTAAGGGCCTTCAAGTCTTCGCCCAACCCTTGAACTTTTTCATGAGCAAAATTTGATTTTTCCGTCAAATGTTCTGATGCATCTTTCAAAATACCATTAAAATAATCAACCAACGCTCTGGTATCCTGAGAAATGCGCAGCATTTTATCATTTTGCGAGGCTATAAGATCATTCATTTCAATTACGCCGGTGCTAGCCTCGGCTGTAACAGTATTAAATCCGGACAAATATTGCTCATAATCTTTCATAACCTGTCCCATTTTAGCCGTTGTAGTATCTGCAGCTTGTAGCAAATCTTCAGAGCATTGCCCCATAGAGTTGTGCACTTTCTCAATATTTTTAATTGAGCCTTGTGTCACTTTATCCACATCATCGCCGGCTTTCAGAACTCTATCACTCAGAGCATTGAGCTCATATGACAGTTTTCCGGCCTTTTCATACAAACCATCCATATCTGTATTAATTTTATCGCTCAGTTGTTTCATCTGCGCTTCTACCTCAACCACAACATCTTGCATATACTTATGCTGTTTGGATATAGAAGCTTCGCCCAATCGGCTCTGCGCCGCAACATTATTCAGCGCATCATTCAACAAATCGCTATGTCTTACAAAACTGTTCTCTAAATTATTTGCCTGATCATGCAACCTTGTTGCCACATCATCCAAACCATGCAAATGACCATCTATTTGCCCGATAAGTTCTTTTACATCTTTATTAAAGCCGTTATTTGCGGTTTTTAATTTATCCGCATTCAGCAAAATACTTGATGTAGCCGCATCAGTATTGTTTCTCATATCCTTTAACAAGCCTGAAAAACCATTCAAACTCAATGTAAAATCATCTGCAACCTTAGATATTTTGCCAAATACGTCATTAATACTGTCCTCAAGTTTTTGACTGCGTTCACTTATAGCCTTATCAACTTCGTCCAGTCTTTCAATAGATTGCATTGATTTATCAGCCACACCGGCAGCCCGTGCGCTGATATCTGCCTCCATGCTATCCATTTTTGCAAACACACGATCTGAACTTTCTTCAATCGCCACAATTTGTCCTTTAAGAGATGCACTCAACGCATCTGTATGCGCCGAAATTTTGTTACAAACATCTAAAAACTCACTTTGCTGGTGTTTAAATAGCAAATTAATATTCTCAGCCTTTTCATCTAAAGCCTGAACCACATCTGAAACATATCCGACTGTATTTTCTGCCACCGAGTTCAGCAGGGTTGACTGACTTTCAAATGCTGATAAAATCTCATTAAATGTCGTTCCTGAGTTAGCTGTTGCCTTTTCGACCAATTCAGCGTGCTTGGCCAGCGTTTCTGATATTTGTACCGTCTTTTCATCAACATTAGAAATTATCAGATTAAACTTGCCATTCTGCGCGGCAATAACATCTTCAAGCCCTGATACTTTTGCCAAAGTGTTTTCTGCAGATTCTGCAAACATCTCTGCACCATGTGCCAAACCGGCATTAATTTCATTGGTACGGTTAACCACATCTGTTGACACTTGAATAGATTCTGCCAGCTGAGCCTTAAGACGTTCAACCGCTTCACTAGCCTCTCCGGCAATAACTGCAGCAGCACTTGACAATTCATCAATCTGACGCTTAAGCTCACTCTTGGTTTCTTCAATTCGACTAATCGAGTTATTAATGTATTTATTCTGTTGTTGCAGTGCTGTTTCAGCAACCCTGCTCTGTGTAACGGCAAAATTGCTCGATTCTGATAATTTATCATTTTGTTCGTTCAATGAGTCGCGCAGCACAACAAATTGTTCCATAATCTCCTGAGACGATTGCTTAATCTTGCCTACATTGTCCTCAAAACGCAAGTTCAACCCGTTCAAACTCTCAAACACATCAGTTGCAAGCTCTTTAATACGGTTATGCTGCATTTCAATATTATCACTGCAGCTAATCGTTTGCTGAGTTGCTGCATCAGCAATATTTTGCATTTTTTCTGCATTGTTTTCAAAAACGGCAACCGCTTTTTGAATATTTTCAACCGCGCTATCACTGCGATTATCCAAATTATTAAACTGAGCCGTCAAAGTAGTCTCTATGGTATCAAGCGCTCCGGTAATCTCTTCGGCAACGCTTTTCAGCTCATTAACCTGAATTGAAATACTCTCCTCAATCACATTAGAGCGTGCAATAATTTTATCAACTTCTCCACCCAAAGATTCACCATGTTCGGCAAACTTTTTATATACTTCCCGAATGTTTTCATCTAAAGATTCAGCATACTCATTAACTCTCAATGTCTGAGATTTAAGAATATTATCAATATCCAGAGTTATAGCCTTAACCTTTTCTCCGACATTTTGGCTGCTGTTAATTGCTTTTTCGGAAATTTCCTCCAAATATTGCCCTTGATTTTGCAATTTCACAATAACCTGATTAAAATTATCTTCTGAAATAGCACTATAATTTTTCAAATTTTCATTAGCAGCCAAAATACGCTGTGTAGAAGCTTCTGCAACATTTTGTATTGTATCGGCAGATTCTTTCATCTCCTGAACACCCGGGATAAGCTTTTGAATAATTCCACCTATATCACTTTGCAGTTGACTTGCAACCTCCGAAAATTCTCCCATACATTGATTGAGATCTTTAGTAGTCTGAAAAGCCTTATCTGTTACACCGTCAAAACTTGATGTCAAAGTTCTGACACCATTTGTCAATTCGACAATGCTTTTTGTTGAATAATCATCTAAAACTTGCACCAAATTCGCAAAGTCATCAACTCTTCCGCCAAGCTCTTTCTTAATTGTTTCCGTCTGTTCCATGGCCAGCTTAGTAACTTCTTGCAGTTCAACCACCTGAGATCTTATTGCATCAGCCATAGCTTTTGCTGTTTCCGCGCTTCCCTCTTCGGGATAAACCAGTTGATTCATATAAGCTCGTAAAAATTTTGCCTCTTGCTTAAAACTAAGTTCTCTGTCAATAAATGCCATAACCAGCCAAATAATCGGCAACGGCAGTGAGATTCCGGCTAAAAATATACCAAATTCATCAGGCATCATTAAAAATAGATTTGACCATCCGAAAAACTGCGTAATATAAATCAACACAATTGCAACCCAAACGACACTAACCCCTATCATCATGCGATGGAGATTACTGCTCAGCCATGATACTTTTTCTTCTGTCGCAATATTGTTGTTATCGTTTTCATTTTTACGTTTTTCTTCAGACATTTTATTTTCCCTAAAATTTCAATAAAATTTGGAGTTAGAATACATCTTAATTATTAATTTGCAATAAAAAGTGAGATTTCATTCAGTTTTTTCTATTATATTTTTCACCATATCAAATGTAAGTATTTGCGGCAACAAATGTTTTTGCTTCCCATCATAGTACATATACAAAGGAATGCTGGCGCGTCCATATTTCGATAAAGCGTATTTTATATTATCACTGCGACTTGTCCAATCTGCCCTAAATAAATAAACATCATTTTTTTCTGACAATTTTGCAAATTCTGCGGTATCCAAAACATTTTTCTTATTAACCAAACAAGTCAAACACCAGCGAGCCGTAAAATCAATAAACACTTTTTCGCCGTTTTTAATAAGATTTTCAGCCTTCTTAGCATCATAAGTTTCCCAAATTGTATCCGGTTTATGAACATCGGCCCTCAAAATCCATAAAAGCCAAAAACAGGTCAAAAACATCGGCAAAGCCATTATTTTTTTGAGCCATATCATCCATTTTCCAGGGCGAGGCAAAATTTTGCGCATTACACTTGGAAACATTTCCGCTCCAAAAAACGGCAAGGCATAACCAATCCCCAATGCTGCAAAAACGCTATAAAAAACATAACCGGAAATACTTGAAGTCAATATCCAGCCTATTGTTGCCCCCATAAACGGAGCCGTACAAGGACTTGCTACCATAACCGCTAATAATCCGGTCAAAAAAGCACTTCCCGATCCAAGATTAATATGCGTATTGATAGTGATAATATCCAGAAACATCAACCCCAAAATCAAAAACACCACTGCCATTATCCCTACAAAAATCGGCGATTGCAGTTGAAATCCCCATCCCAAAGAAACCCCTTGCATCTTAAGTTGCTGCAGCAATGCCGCCAAAACCAAAAAACAGGCAATTACTCCTGCCATATAAGCCCAAGCATCGCGCACCCTTTTCCGATGCGTCTTTGTTTGTGTAACACCGATAATTTTTATAAACAAAACCGGAAACACACATGGCATCAAATTTAGCAGCAATCCGCCGCAAAAAGCTAATATAATTGACTTTAACCAAAGTTTTGTCAGAACGTCTTGGGAAGCATCCTGTTTATCCGGCAATATATCCAAATTAAGATTTTCCGGTGTAATTTCCAAATTCACTGTCTCCGGAATGCATTCATCACTGCATGACATGAACGACAGCTCAACTTTGGGATTTTTTGTATATTCAGCAGAAAAAATCGCCTGATAAATTCCTTTTTCTTTATATACATTAACCCCAAACCCTTGATAAATAATATCTTCACCTTCGCTCCATTCTTCATATTTCAAAACATCTGCCCCATTCCATTTTGCCTGAGCAGACATTCCAAATGCCCCCGGATTATGCGAATGAATATACCATCCGGCACGTGGTTTCAGAATAATTTCAACAGATATTTCACTATTCTTTTTCCAAGCACGGAGAGATATCTCAGCCCGCGGAGTTGAACATGATGCAGATGCCGCAACCGTCATCATAAGTTGCAGCCACAGCAAAAATATCGTCAGAACAACTCTTTTCACCATCACTATTTTTTGGCCATAATCACAAAATTATAATATGCTGCCACAATCACGCTGAAAGCTTTTACCAACGACAAAACCCCTAACAGTATTGATAAAAATACAAAACTTTGCGGAAACAAGCAAAGCAATACCATAACCGCTAAAGTTTCAAATCCTTGGGCAACACCACATAAATAAAATGGAGAATTGTCAATATTAAGTGACTGCTTAGAATTAATCTTAAAAGCAATAACCGAATAAGCCAACATTGCACAAGCAGCCGCTGCAAAACCAAACATCAGAAAACACGCAGCCAATGCATTGGCTGAATTTCCTAACGCAAATCCCAAAATCACTCCCCCGTAAAAAATATAATCCAGAGTCGCATCCAAAAACACTCCGAAATTCGTAACCTTAGAAGCACGCGCTACAGCACCGTCAAGTCCATCACAAAAACGATTGAGCAAAATTGCAATTAAAGCCCATCCATACATGTTCAATGCCAAAAAATTAACCGCAAAAATTCCTATACCAAAACCTGCCCAACTTATCCAATTAGCTTTAACTCCTATCTTATAAAGACGTGTTCCCCAAACATTAAAAAAATTATAACCGCCTGCATACACACGACGTCCCAACACAACAGTCATGTTCCATATCGATTTCACAATTTTGGTTGTTTTACTTTGCTGAATTTTCTTAATTTTTGCAACTGAAGTCTCAACAAAACGACGTTCAGCAATCGCTGTATTTAGTTTTTTCATTTTTTGCTTGAGAATTTGCAAATATTCTTTCATAATGACGTTCCTTTCAATTTTTTTAACTCTAACATAATGGCTAAGTATAAAATAATTACTAATTTTTGGAAAGTATAAATATAATGCGGATTTTAAAATATTGTTTTGTGTTTGCTATTTTTTCAATTCTTTTGTGGTTTTTTATAAACAACCCTAAAGACTATCAAGTCATTAATGGACAAACTTTCGGCACATATTACACCATAAAAGTAAAAACATCAAGCGAAGACAAACTATTACAAAAAGAAATCAAAGAAGAATTTGCAAAAATAAATTCTGAGATGTCCGTCTTTGAAATAAGTTCTGAAATATCCGAAATCAACAGATTACCGGCCGGAGAATGGATAGAACTTTCTCCCGCCCTGCAATCTTTGCTGAAAAAATCTTATGAAATTTACAAAATGAGTAACGGAGCTTTTGATCCCACAACCGGAAAATTGGTTGATCTTTGGGGATTCGGCACCTCTGGCGGCATTCAAAAAATTCCCACAGAAGATGACATCAAAAAAATGTTATCTGTTACCGGATTTAATACCATAAAATTCAGCAATGATTTTAGCCGGCTCCGTAAAGAATATTCCGAAACCTCGCTCAATCTTTCCGCAATCGCCAAAGGATATGGCGTTGACCGTATTGCCGCACTTTTAAAAGAACAAGGATACAAAAATTTTATAATTGAAATCGGTGGCGAAGTGACTGCCGCAGGCAAAAAATCCGATACAGTCAAAGGTTGGAATGTTGGTGTTGCATTTCCTGACCAAAACAGTGACCACAATGCTTTTGTTGTAACCCTGCATAACCATAGCGCCGCAACCTCCGGAGATTATCGCAACTTTTTCTACATTGATGATCAAAAATATTCACACACAATCGACCCGACAACCGGATATCCGGTAAAAAACAATCTGATATCCGTAACAGTGTTTGATAAAAGCTGCATGATAGCCGACGGAATTGCAACCGCAATTATGTCAATGGGCGAAAAAAAGGCTGCTGACTTTATTCGCCGCCACAACTTGGCTGTTATTATGTTTATCAAAGATAACAACGGCGAGATTACCTCAACCGTTTCTGATGCCGCTCGAAAACTAGGTGTACAATGACCGAAATCATACATAACGGAGTTGTTAACTCCATATCTGCCAACAACATTACTGTCACCATTACCCGAAACGAAGCGTGCAACAACTGCGCGCTCAAAGATTCTTGCGCTAAATTGTCCGCAGAACAACTGATAACTGTTGAATCTTCCTGTCCGCAAAATTACAAAATAGGACAACCGGTAGAACTTGTTATTGCCGAACAACAGGCATCTGTTGCAGCTTTTTTAGGATATATTCTCCCTCTGATAATTACACTGACAATTTTATTTGGAGTTTTGAGTATCAGCAGCAACGAAACTCTTGCCGCCGTATTATCACTGGTTTCTATCCCTCTGTATTATGGATTGCTATGCTTATGGAAATCTAGACTCAGAAAAATATTAAAAATAAACTTGCGATAATCATAAAAAATATCTTTTATTACACAAAAAATGTGCTATTTTAGCAAAAATAACAATTTATATGAAGCGTTCAAATGTTAAATATAATATTATATAATGTTGCAATATTGGCAAGCGTTGCCGTTGTTTTTGCCATAATACTTTACCTTACTGCCAAAAAATTTCATGTTGAGCCTAATCTTTTAGCAGATGAAATTGCCTCTATCTTACCTCAGGCCAATTGCGGTGCCTGCGGAAGTGCTGGCTGTCAAGACTTTGCCAACCGTTGCTGCAACTCTTCTCCAGAAGAATTTACCCAATTATATTGCCCTGTAGGTGGAGCCGATGTAATGGCAAAAATAGCCGAAAAGCTGGGATACACAGCCTCAGATCACGAACCTACAGTAGCAGTGCTGCATTGCAACGGTACTTGTCAAAATGCCCCTGACAAAGTTCAATATATCGGTCTCAAGAGCTGCCGACTGGCATCTCGAGTTTTTGTTGGCAAAACCGGATGTCCAGACGGATGCTTGCGACTTGGCGACTGCGTTCGCAACTGCCCATTCGGAGCCATTGAAATGAATCCTGAAACCGGATTGCCTGTTGTAAACAAAGCCAAATGTACATCTTGCGGTTCTTGTGTAAGAATTTGCCCGCGCGGATTATACGAAATCCGCCCCATTGGACCTAATGGCATACAGGTCTATGTAGCTTGCAACAACAAACAAAAAGGTGCAATTGCTCGCAAAAACTGCAAAGCTGCCTGCATCGGCTGTATGAAATGCACCAAAATATGTTCAGAAGTTAAAGTTGAAGATAACCTGTCACATATTCCGACAACCGTTTCAGCCCAAGAATACGGCGCATCTTTGGCTGAAACCTGCCCAACCGGAGCCATCATTTTTACGGGGAACAAAGATGAATAAAATCAAAACATTTAAAATCGGAGGAATCCATCCGGAAAAATTTAAAATTTCATCTGATGTAGCCATTGTCAACGCTCCTATACCTGAAACCGTAACGATTCCTGTTCGACAGCACATTGGCGCACCGGCTAAAATTTTGGTAGCTAAAGGCGATAAAGTAAAAGTCGGAACATTGATTGCCGATGCCGACGGAGTTATTTCAGCCGATGTGCACTCCTCCGTATCCGGTGAAGTCACCAAAATAGAGGATTTGGAAGTCAATACCGGATATTATGAAAAAATGATAACCATTCGCGTAGAAGGAGATGAATGGGAAGATAAAATTGACCGCTCCTCTGACATTATCCGCGAAATCAGCGCCTCACCCGAAGAAATCATCAAAACAATTGAAGAGTCCGGCGTGGTAGGCATGGGCGGTGCCGGTTTTCCAACACCGGTAAAAGTCCGTCTCCCTGACGGCAAAAAAGTTGATACCTTAATTGTTAACGGTATTGAGTGTGAGCCATATTTGACCGCCGATGATCGCTTAATGCAAGAATATGCTGAACAAATTGTTATCGGCGCCAAAATTCTTAATAAGGCGCTGGGTATCCAAAAAGCAATAATTGCTATTGATGAAAACAAACCTAATGCAATAAAATCAATACGAGAAGTAACTCGCAGATATGTAGGTGTCAACATTCAGGTTTGCACAACCAAATATCCGCAAGGTGCCGAAAAACAACTTATATCCGCAATAACCGGCCGAGAAGTACCCCCCGGTTGCCTTCCGGTTGATGTTAATTGTGTGGTGCAAAATGTCGGAACCATATTTGCCATATATGAAGCAGTTCAAAAACACAAACCATTATTTGAACGCATTGTAACCATTAGCGGAGATGGTATAATTAACCCTTCCAATTTACGTGTACGCATTGGCACTCCGGCTTCTGAACTCATAAAACAAGCCGGACAAAAAGATGAGATAGGCAAGATAATCTTTGGCGGTCCGATGATGGGAAATGCTGCAATTAATATTGATGCCCCAATTACCAAAACCACTTCAGGGGTTTTGCTGCTGCAACCACAAAGCGTGTTTGAGCCGGAGTCTTCATCATGCATTCGTTGCGCAACTTGTGTCGATGTTTGTCCTCAAGGCCTTGAACCTTTTGCCATTACTGATTTTGTCCGCAACGGCGAATATCAAGAGGCAAAAAAAATTCATGTACTTGATTGCATAGAATGTGGGTGCTGTTCATATTCATGCCCTGCACGCATTCCGCTTCTTGATTATTGTAAACTTGCCAAATATGAAATTCGAAAGAAAAAATAACATGCTTAAAGTTTCTACCGCTCCACATTTTTATTCAAATATTGACACTGCCCACATTATGCGCGATGTCATTATCGCCTTATTGCCCGCAGGATTGGCCGCCATAATCTTGTTTGGACTAAATGCCTTAATCACAATTGTAACATCTGTGGCCGGATGCGTTGCTTTGGAATATATATGCTGCCGTTGGTGGCTTAAAATCAAACCCACAACCGGAGATTTTTCTGCAATTGTCACCGGATTGCTATTAGCATATAACTTACCATGCAATATGCCGATTTGGATGAATTTAATCGGTTGTTTTGCAGCAATTGTCATTACTAAAATAGCTTTCGGAGGAATTGGCAAAAATTTGTTCAACCCGGCTTTAGTCGGACGTGTTTTTTTATTTATATCATTTCCGGTACAGATGACCTCGTGGGTAAAGCCAAAACTTTGGGATTTTTTTAATACTGACGTTTCAACTTCGGCTACCACTCTTGGGATTTTGAAACATACCGACCCATCTGAACTTGATAAAATCTACCAACTATTGCCCAGCTGGTCAGATATGTTCATCGGCAATATCGGCGGGTCTATGGGAGAGGTTTCCGCATTAGCCCTATTGCTTGGATTGTTTTGGCTTTTATATAGACGTGTAATAAGCTGGCACATTCCTTTTTATTATGTAACAACATTTTGCGTGCTTAATTTCGGATTTTGGCTATATACCGGAAATATCATATTTGAACCCACAACCCAGTTGTTATCCGGCGGACTGTTTTTGGGAGCTTTCTTTATGGCTACTGACTACACCACCTCTCCCATGAGCATCAAAGGCAAGATTATATTTGCCATCGGTTGCGGAATATTAACTTTTGTTATCCGCCAATATAGCTCTTATCCGGAAGGAGTATCTTTTGCCATTTTAATAATGAACGCCTGTGTTCCTCTGATTGACAAGACCGTAAAACCACGAATATTCGGCACCGGGAGAAAATAACATGAAACCAGTAAAATCAACTCTTTTCAATATGATTGCAGCAATGCTAATTGTTGCATCAGGTTCGGCTATATCTATTGGTTATGTTTATAAAATCACCGAACAACCGATTGCCGAATCTAAAAATCGCAAAACTATGAACGCTATAGCTGAAGTAGTCGGTAATTTTGATAACAATCCGTTTGATGAAAAAACCGAATTGTCCAACAAACCGGTTGAGTTATATCCAGCTCGAGAAAACAACACCATTACATCTGTGGCAATCAAAACCTCAAATAATGAAGGCTTTGGAGGAAAGATTGAACTAATACTTGGCATTTTAACAGACGGCACCATTACCGGATATAAAATTATTGAACAAAATGAAACCCCCGGATTGGGAACTAAAGTATCTGAAAATAAATTCAGCAAACAGTTCGTCGGCATGAATGCTTATACCGATAATTTCAATCTTAAAAAAGACGGCGGAGAAATTGATGCTGTAACCGGAGCTACAATAAGTTCACGCGCAGTGGTCAACGCCGTCAAGACCGCAGTCGACGCTTATAATAAATTTGCAGGAGCTGTCAGCCATGAATAATCAAAGTTGGAATAATTTTAACAAAGGAATTTTCAAAGAAAATCCCGTCTTTGTCATGATGCTCGGAATGTGTCCGACCTTAGGAGTAACCACATCCTTAAATAATGGTCTCGGTATGGGACTGGCAACATTGTTTGTGCTGGTATTATCCAATTTAACCATATCTCTGGTTAAAAATTTAATCCCATCTATGGTGCGCATACCGTGTTATATTGTCATGATTGCCTCCTTTGTAACTGTTATCAACCTGCTTATGGAAGCTTATTTGCCTGAATTACACTCACAATTGGGAATTTATATCCCGCTGATTGTTGTTAATTGTATAATTCTCGGACGTGCCGAAGCTTTTGCTTCCAAAAACAATTTATGGCAATCTTTTCTGGACGCATTGGGCATGGGCATTGGTTTTACTATAGCATTATCACTGCTTGGAGGCATTCGCGAAATTTTGGGCGCTGGTTCAATTATGGGATGGAATTTTATCGGCGAAAACGGCTATCCGATATTGCTTTTTATCATGCCACCGGGTGCTTTTCTGGCTCTGGCCGGATTAATTGTCATATTCAATAAAATCAGTGGAGCAGGAAAATGAGTTTAATGATGATTTTTGTCTCGGCAATCTTGGTAAACAACATTGTTCTGTCACAATTTTTAGGTATTTGCCCTTTTTTAGGAGTATCTAAAAAAATATCAACCGCAGTTGGTATGGGATTTGCTGTTATGTTTGTAATGACATTATCCAGCATTGCAACTTGGCTGGTTTATTACAAACTATTGCTTCCGCATCATCTTGAGTTCATGATAACCGTTGTCTTCATTTTGGTTATCGCTTCACTCGTGCAAATGGTGGAAATTATCATCAAAAAAACCGCGCCTGCGCTTTACCAAGCATTAGGAATTTTCTTACCGCTAATTACAACCAATTGCGCTGTTTTAGGTATTGCCATTCTTGCCATCCAAAAAAATTTCACCTTACTAAACGCTGTGTGCTTCGGATTGGCTAATGCAATAGGTTTTACTGTAGCCATTATCCTTTTTGCTGGGTTGCGAGAAAGAATCAATACTGCTAATCATTCCATTCCTCCAGCTTTACGAGGAACCCCGATAGTATTGATTACCGCCGCACTTCTATCACTGGCTTTCATGGGATTTTCCGGAATCGGACACTAAACAACAACATCTATTCACAACCATACATTTTTTTATGGAAAATTTGCATAAAAAATGCTATATTGCCGCATAGAAAAATATAAAATAGAAAAGGTTTTTAACTGTGAATGAAACTTATTCAAAAGATGAGGGATATTCTATCAAAATCGGATTATATACTGTACTGATTTTGTTGTCATTGCTCATTGCCTATACCACCAAACGCACCATAGAACGCCATGATGAGCAGCGGAGCCACTATTCTGTTCAAGCTCGTTTTGGACGTACTGACGGCTTATCCATTGGCAATGACGTACGCATGGCGGGTATGAACATTGGCAAAGTTATAAAAGCCAATCTTGATAACGATTACAAAGCTATTTTGACATTTGAAATAAATGACAATATTAAAATACCGGATGATAGCTCTGCCTCCATTGTCAGCGATGGAATTTTGGGTAACAAATACATTGAAATCGAACCGGGTGGCTCTGAAGACTATATATCACCCGGCGGTGAATTTGCATATACCCAAGACGCAATGGTCTTGGAAGAGTTATTGGATAGAATTATCGGTATGGGAAAAGCCAATCGTCAGAAAAACAACTATCAAGGAACAAATTAAATGAACAAAAGACCGGTCGAAACAATTATGGGGCTTGTGGTTCTGCTGATTGCAGGATTGTTTTTGTATTTTGCTTATTCCGTTTCGGATATTCAAGCAGTTAAAGGATACAACATTCATGCCAAATTTTTAAAAGTCGGGGGACTTAATGTCGGCGCCGATGTTATGATTAATGGTATCAAAATCGGTACAGTTATTGGACAATCATTGGATAATGAAAGTTATGATGCCAAAATAAAAATGAGCATCGCCTCCAATATCAAACTGCCGCGCGACAGCATAGCCATGATTTCCAGCAATGGTTTAATGGGAAATAAATTTATCAAAATTGAACCTGGAAAATCATCACAACTACTCGAAAATGACGACGAAATTACAAACACTAAAGATTTCAAAACTATTGAAGATATGGTTGGTGAAGTAATATTTATGGTGACCGGAAATGATGAAAAAAGTGAATAAATTTGCCGGAGCGGCTTTATTAGCCTCCATAGCTGCATATAATACTCAAGCTGCAGAGATTTCAACCAATACTGCAGTCATGCAAGCTATGGATAAAATCACCGGACAAGTTAGTTTGATTGACGTTCCGGTCAACCAAGAAATTAAATTTGGAACTTTCTCCATTGTCGTACGTGAGTGCAAAACCCGCACACCGGAAGAAACTCCTGAAAATTTCGCCTTTGTAGACGTTGTTGATAATGCCGACACTCCTCAACAAATCAATATATTCAAAGGTTGGATGATATCATCATCTCCGGCACTAAACCCTATTGCCCATCCGGTTTATGATGTATGGTTGCTTAAATGCATTAATAAGCAAGTCAAAAAACAAAATCAAATGACTGAAGAACAGCTAAATAATCGTGATAATATAGCCATGAACCGCTCTCAGAAAATTGTAGATGCTTATGCTGATAATAGCGAAATCGATGAAAAAAGAATCCCCGGTGAGCCTCTGAACTTGATTCCTTCTGAAGTCGTTGAAGTGCAGAACAACACCACTGAATCTGAAAATATAAAAGACAATAATCAATCCGAAACTGCTGGTGAAAGTTCTGAAAAACCAAGTGAAATAACTGATAAGGCTTTCAGCGTTCCCGCAATGCCGCAAGCTGCCCCTGCTCCCATAGAAAATAAAGTTGAAGGCGAACCAGAAGCCCTATTGGTAATAAGCGAGCCTGTTCAAGTTGTTACAGAAACAACTTCGAGCCCTACAGAAGAATATGAAACAATTGGAGAACTGCCTGCCAATATCTCTCCTCAACATTCACAAGCAAAAAATGATAATAGTCAGCCGAATTTATCTGATACACACTCTCCGCAAGAAGAGAGCACTGTTTCCGAATCAAATACTATTTCTATATTAGAGCAGGAATTATCTGCTCAAGCACTACAATAAATAATGAGGCAAACAATGAGCAATGGAGAAGTTGATGTAAGCTTTGTAATGACGGTTTATAATAAAGAATATTACCTACCGTCAGTTTTGCAGGCTTTATTTAACCAAACAGGATTGAAAAATCCTGAATATATTTTTATTGATGATGTTTCTACCGATAGATCTGTAAAAATCATTCAAGAGGCCTCAGCCAATATTCCAAATGTCACCATCGTAACCAATAGCCACAATCGAGGAATTAGCGCCCGAATTAATCAGGGTATTGCCATGGCCAAGGGTAAATGGTGCCGAATGCTTGATTCTGATGATATTCTCCCCTTAAACTCAACATCAAAAATGATTGAATTGGCCGAAACCCTGCCGGCTGACATTGTATATGGTTGTTTCAAGAAAACAGGACAAAAACCTCAAGAACTTGTAAATCGAACCATTGGCGATTTTAAATATACATACAATTCAAATGCCTTGATGGGAGTTTTAACCGGACGTTATACTCGCATGGGACAATTAATCAAAACTTCTGTCCTGCAAAAATCCGGAGGTGCTGATGAACGTGCTTTCATTCAGGATGAATCCATCCCCTTGCGCTCTGCTATTTATGCTTCAGGCATTGTTAAAATGGATGCAGATGTTGTACTGGTTCCGGAAGAGATTGGTAATTTTTCCGGCAACAAAATCCAACTCGATCACGATCGTTTT
>CADBMA010000061.1 GCA_902795665.1 uncultured Rhodospirillales bacterium | reverse complement strand
TTTAATAAAGTTCTTCTCTCGCTTTTACCGGTTCGCTTTGAGCCGGTATTTTTATATGTCATTTTCCAAAAACTCTATATTCCGATTTTTCGGATTATAGCGAACGGAAAGACGCCCATCTCGTAATTTTAGTGCCTGTTTTCCAAAAATTTCATTTCTCCATCCGCATAAGGCCGGAATGTCCTTGTCTTGAAAAGCTCCCAGTTTTTGCAAATCTGTTTCGGTGGCAATCATCCGCGCCACAACACCTTGTTTTTGGCTAACAATCCGCAGCAATAGCTTTAACATTTCAACCAAGGCCGGAATAAAATTAATATTCTCAATCTCGCCATTCTTTTTTAATTTGCGATCAATTTGCACATTGCTCAAAACTTCCAAAATTTCATTTCCAAGTTTTCCTGATGCAACATCACTCCTAACGCCGCGGATTTTTTCCAATTCAGATTTGTCCTTAGGAGAGGCTGTTGCAATCATTACCAAAATATCATCTTTTATAATGCTTTGCCGCGGTGTGTTTTTCTCTTGCGCTCTGCATTCCCGCCATGCCGCCAGAGCCTTCAAATTGGATAAAACCCGATTATTATGTGAGCGAAATCTTATACGTTGCCACGCTTCATTTGGTTCGACAACGTATGTTTTTATGTCTGACATTATTGCCATTTCTTCTTTTATCCACTCATTACGTCCGCTGTTTTGCAATTGCTCTTTGAAATAATCATACAATCTGACCAAATGAGTTACATCTCCGCAGGCATATTCAATTTGTTTTTCATTCAAAGGGCGCAGCTGCCAATTAGAAAGACATTCGGTTTTATCAAGTTCTACATTTAGTATTGATTTCACCAGTCTTTCATATCCAACACTTTCGCCAAATCCGCACACCATTGCCGCCACTTGTGTATCAAAGAGCGGCGCTGGAATTTTTCCGGACAGGTTATAAACAATTTCAACGTCTTGCCGACATGAATGAAATACTTTGACCACTTTTGGATTTTGCATAAGTTCCCAAAAAGCGGCCAAATTAATGTCCGGTGCAATAGGGTCAATAATTGCCACCTCGTCAACAGATGCAACTTGTATAAGGCACAAAACGGGATAATAAGTTTTTTCGCGTATAAACTCCAAGTCAACAGCAACAAATTCTTGCTTTGCCAATCGTGTACAAAGCAAAGCCAAATCTTCGGTTCGATAAATAGTCTGCATGGTTCAATTCCTTACAATTTTAAATCAAACTAACAAAACATCTTTAATTTTGTTTTAAATTGAGTTTTTAATATTGATTTTCACATATTTTGGCTTAATAATGTACGCGATTAATAATTATAGAAGGTGTTACAATGAACGAATATCGTAATTTTACTTGCGGCGACTTAAGAGCCGCAGATGCCGGAAAACGAGTAAAACTCGCCGGCTGGATCCATCGCAAACGCAATCTTGGCAACCTATGCTTTGTTGATTTGCGAGATCATTACGGTATTACCCAATGCGTTTTTGACAGCAACTCCCCTCTTTTTGCCCAAATTCAAGACCTTCGTGTCGAATCGGTTATCGGCATAGATGGCATTGCTGTCATTAGAGAAAGCCAAAACCCCAATCTTTCTACCGGCGAGATAGAAATTAAAGTTGATGCTTTGCAGGTATATTCCAAAGCCGATGTTTTGCCATTTCAAATTGCCATTGAAGATGATGCTCCGGAAGAAATTCGCCTCAAATATCGTTTTTTGGACCTGCGCAGAGAGAGATTGCACAACAATATTCTTTTGCGCTCTGCCGTCATCTCTGAAATGCGCCGGCTTATGCTTGAGCAAGGTTTTACCGAGTATCAAACTCCTATCCTAACTTCTTCATCACCGGAAGGCGCGCGTGACTTTTTGGTTCCCTCCCGCATCAACCCAGGCAAGTTTTATGCCTTGCCCCAAGCCCCACAACAGTTCAAACAGTTGCTTATGGTTTCTGGCTTTGATAAATATTTTCAGGTTGCACCTTGTTTTCGTGATGAAGACCCTCGCGCCGACCGCAGCCCCGGAGAGTTTTACCAGCTTGATATGGAAATGAGCTTTGCCACGCAAGAAGATGTTTTTGCAGTCATTGAGCACACCATGGGCGGAGTTTTTAACAAATTTGCTAATGGCAGACAAGTTGATCAAGCCCCTTTCATCCGCATTCCTTTCCGCGAGGCAATGTTCAAATACGGTTCTGACAAACCCGATTTGCGCAATCCTCTTATTTTGCAAGACGCCACATCTTTCTTTGGCAACAGCGGTTTTGGCGTTTATGACGGTTTGGCAAAAGAAGGCAAAATCATCAAAGCTCTGGTAATTGGCGGCATTGCCGACAAACCGCGCTCTTTCTTCGATAAGCTCGATGCCTATGCCAAAGAAGAAGGTTTCGGCGGAATTGCCTATGTCGCCTTGTCATCTGGCGGCGCTAAAGGAATCGCCCGTCTTTTGAGCGAAGAAAAAATGAACGAACTCAAACAAATGTTCACTCTCAGCGAGGGTGATGCTGTCATCTTTATGGTTGGCTCGGGTCTAAGGTTTGACAAATTTAGCGGACGTCTGCGCAACAAAATCGGCGAAGAGCTTGACCTGATAGATAAAAATTCGTTCAAACTATGCTGGATTGTTGACTTTCCATTTTATGAAGAAAACGAAGAAACCGGCGCCATTGAGTTTTCACACAATCCGTTTTCGATGCCTCAAGGCGGCATGGATGCCCTTTTGAATAAAAATCCGCTTGAAATTTTGGCCTATCAATATGATTTGGTCTGCAATGGTGCCGAGCTTGCCTCTGGCGCAGTCCGCAATCATGAGCCAGAAATTATGTATAAAGCCTTTGAAATAGCCGGCTACGATCATTCTGTTGTTGATGATAAATTCGGCGGCATGATTAATGCCTTCAAATACGGAGCGCCTCCGCACGCCGGTTGTGCTCCTGGGGTTGACCGCACAGTAATGCTGATTTTGGACGAGCCGATTATTCGTGATGTCATCATCTTTCCGCTGAACGGCAAGGCGCAAGACCTCATGATGCAGGCTCCGAATTATGTTACCGAACAGCAGCTCCAAGAACTGCATATAAACATTGTTAAGGATGATAAATAACATTCATAATAAATATGTGAATATTTAAAAAACTCCCCGATGGTGGGGAGTTTTTTTGTGTATCAAACGTTGGCTTATGCATTCAGCATAAAAGCGGAGAGTGTGTGCGGATGATAAGAAAATTGAGAATTTTTCACGGAGTGTACAAGGGCGTACAT
>CADBMA010000060.1 GCA_902795665.1 uncultured Rhodospirillales bacterium | reverse complement strand
GCAGCCAAAATCAAATGCACCCCCACAAACGGAGTAAACGACACTGCCACACCACAAGCCAATCCGGACGCAACCGAATATGGTGAGCTTCCCAAACGACTCAAGCGTATCAACAGATATCGCATATACTTTTTCCATCCCATCAATGCTCCAAACGGCGACTTTGTTTTTTTTATCTTAATTTGCAACCGTCCTCTCCTAATTTGACCGAGCCACATAACTGACAACTTTAGATGACTTTAACGAGGCAATAATTGCATTGAGCTGATTAACATCTTTTACATCAACATCAATAATTATTTCAAAATAACTGACCGTACGATATACTATGTTCAGATTGGATATATTAGTATTGTGACGTGCCATGATATTTGATATTTCTCCAAGGCTTCCCGGTTCATTGGATAGCATAATCTTCAGGCGGCCGGTATGTGTACCTCCATCTTCTTTTTTGCCCCACGATATATCAAGCCATCTTTCCGGTTCATTTGAATATTTTTCAAGCACTTTGCAATCAATTGTATGCACTGCCACACCTTTACCGGTGGTAACAATACCAACAATCCTATCCCCCGGCAAAGGATGGCAGCATCCTGCAAAATGCATCGCCATTCCGGGTATCAAACCCTCTATCTGCAAAGGATTTTCATCTTTTTTCTTATTTCTTTTGAAAGTTGGAACTTTTATAGCCTTAACAACTTTTTCCAGTTTAGATTGTTTATAGGCCGGATAAACGGCTTTCATTACATCCCAACCGGTAGCCAGACCTTCCCCCACTTTAGCATACAAATCATTAATTGATTCTGCTTCAAATGTCGGCAACACATCTACCAGCAATTTTTCAGAAAATTCAAGGTTTTCACCCTTAAAAAGCTTTTCTAAAATTTCCTGCCCCAAAACAATAAATTGGTCACGTTTATTGGCACGGACATAGCGGCGAATTGCCGCCTTGGCCTTACCTGTAACCACAAAACGCTCCCATTCAGTTGAAGGATGTTGAGCCTTAGATGTCAAAACTTCAACCTGATCACCATTTTGCAAAATTGTCCGCAGCGGGCGAATTTCTCCATTAATCTTCGCCCCAACACAGGTATCACCGACAGACGAATGGACTGCATATGCAAAGTCAACCGGTGTTGAGTTTATCGGCAAACCAATCAAATCTCCCTTAGGAGTAAAACAAAATACTTGATCGTTATACATCTCAAGCTTGGTATTTTCCAAAAACTCTTCCGGATTTGAAGCTTGATCCAAAATTTCAAGCAATTCTCTAATCCAACGGAAATTTTTACCTTCGGCCTTTTGTCCTTGTTTATATGCCCAGTGTGCTGCCACTCCTTTTTCAGCAATCTCATGCATTTCAAAAGTACGAATTTGTATCTCAATACGAGTATTTTCCGGACCGATAACTCCGGTATGAATAGATTGATAACCATTAGGTTTCGGAGTGGAAATATAGTCCTTAAAACGCCGCGGAACCATGTGATATTTGCTATGTACAATACCAAGTGCTTGGTAACACGCCCCTATATCGTCAACACAAATCCGAAATGCCATAATATCCGACAACTGCTCAAAAGAAGCATTTTTCTGCTGCATCTTGCGCCAGATTGAATAAGGCGTTTTTTCACGTCCGGTAACCGCACATTTAACACCGTTTTCTTCCATATCCCGCTTGAGAGCATCGATAATCTTAGGCACAATATCACTGCCCTTTTCACGCAAAAAATTAAGGCGTGCAACAATTGAATCATGAGCATCTTTATATATTTCGCTAAAAGCCAGCTCTTCCAATTCGCTCTTAACTTCCTGCATTCCGATACGCTCTGCCAAAGGTGCGTATATATCCAACGTTTCGCGAGCAATTCGGTTACGTTTTTCCGGCTTTAAGAAATGCAATGTCCGCATATTATGCAGACGGTCAGCCAGCTTTATTAACAAAACTCGAATATCTTCGGACATTGCCAAAAGCAACTTACGAAAATTTTCAGCCTGTTTTGTATAGACCGATTTTTGTTCAATCATTGCTAATTTGGTCAAACCATCGACCAAAGCCGCCACTTGATCGCCAAACAGTGTTCTAACTTCTTCAATTGTTGTATCCGTATCCTCAACCGTATCATGCAACAATCCGGCAATAACAGAATTACAATCAAGCTTAAATCTGGTCAAAATACCGGCAACTTCAACCGGATGCGAATAATACGGATCACCGGAGGCGCGCAGTTGCGCCCCATGTTTTTTCATTGCAAAAACATACGCCCGATTCAATGCATCTTCATCTGCATCTGGATCATACGATTTTACTAAATCAACCAATTCGTATTGACGTAACATCCGATTTTATCGCTTTCAATTTAGTCTTCGTTAAAATCACCCATATCGTCGTCAGCACCCAAATCATCCATGCCGTCATCAAAACCGAAATCATCTTCAAGATCATCGCCATCTTCAACATCGGCATCAATATCATCATCAAAATCCATATCCTCATCGCTGCCGCGAACTTGCATACTGTCAGCAATTTCATTATCCAGCAACAAACCGGAAAATTGCTCATCCAATTCTGCCAATTCTTTTTCAGCTGCCATAATTTCAATTTCTTCTTCTTCCGGCTCTTCAACTTCAACATACTTTTGCAATCCCATTACCAAAGATTTTTGCAAATCCTCAATATTGATTGTTTCTTCTGCTATTTCGCGCAAGGCAATCACCGGATTTTTGTCATTATCCCTAGCAACCGTAATCGGAGATCCCGAAGAAATATCTTTTGCACGCTGAGTAGAAATCATAACCAAATCATAACGATTAGGAATTTTATCAATGCAGTCTTCAACTGTAACTCTTGCCATTTTTTTTACCTTTTAAAGTTAATGTTAAAATATCTTGGGCAAACATACACCACAATTCTATATTGTGCAAGAAAAAGCATTGTTTTCAGAACACAACCGATTGTTTTTAATAGATAAAAATAGGATCTGTCCCGATTCGCAGTTTGCTCTCGCGTAGAGCGTTTTCAATTTCGCTATAATTTCTCTTTACCTCCAGCATATCCGACAGCGGCGCATTATACCGTTCAACAGTACTTTGCATAATCGCTGCAATAATTGGACCATATTTATAATTGTAGCGTCCAAGCTGATCCATAAAAACATTTTTACGAAATAGCATCAAAGTCTGCGCCTCAATCTGACTTATATTCAGCAACCGATATGCTTTGATTGTTTTATCACAAGTATAAGCCCAGCTTTTTTCATCAAACGCATTTTTTGCAATAATTCTTTTAAAATCTCTTTCCAAACCGGCAAGCCGAACCTTTTGCACCAATCGAGAGCAAGGATGAACAATCTCTTTAAGATGAGCCACTCCCAGACCTTTGCCCCGTGCTTCGTCCCAAGCGTCAAGTAAATTTCCTGCTTCAATTATCCTTAGCTGAACATCTATATTATTACCAAAATCAATAAGGTTAACAATTGTCTTTGCTACAGCCTTAACATCTGGGCTGCTGAGCAATGATGATGCTTCAGGATCAAGTGTACGAAGCCGACTGCGCAAAGGGCTTTTTACAACCGCCCCCGGAGCAAAATCTTCTGGACGAACAACCTTAGTAATACTATCCAAAAGCTTGGGATTATATTTATTTGATGGCAAAGGCAGCGGAGCCGGAACCGGCTTTTCATTCGGGTCTTGGTTTTCCGGCCAAATTTCCGGCATTAACAAAAAATAAAAAGCCGGTGACAACATTTCAATATCTTCAATATCCGCAAAACGCGATGCTATCCGACTTGGAAATTTATTCTTTGTTTCTTTAATCCCCGGCATATTTAAAATTTTCTCTGGAATCCCAGGCACTGTATGCAAATATGGCCCTATATACTCATACATCTCCGGCGGAACACTTTGCAACAAATCAAGCAATTTTTCTTCGCTTGCCCATTTAAGCCGTTTATTGCGAGTTCCATACCTGCGAATTGTCTGAGCAAATCCCCGATCAAACTCAGTACCAATATTCCAATAATAATCAAATTTGCGGTCATATACCGGAGCCGGCCGAAATTGCTCGCGCAATTCTTCAATACGCGGTAACGGTTCATCTAAATCAATTATAAAGTTTTCTGCATAGTCCGACGGAGCAATCGCCATTGACGAATTGCTCAACATAACAGCAAATGCCGCAAAACATATCTTAAACAGATATTTCATATCCTTTTTACCTACCTGATATACAACATAACTTAATATTCTTAATAAAAGGTAACAAGAAAATTCTGGACTTACATTTGATATTGCATTACTATGGTAAAAGTTGCAACATTTGGATAAAGGAGAACATCTATGGCATGGACAGATAAAATGGTTGAAGACCTGCGCATCATGTGGAAACAAGGCCTCACCACCGGTGAGATTGGCAAACGTCTCGGCGTCTCAAAAAATTCCATTGTCGGAAAAGTTCATCGCCTGCAACTTGACGCTCGCCCTTCTCCGATTAAAAAGAAAGATGAAATCGATAATACTCCGGCTTCAAAACCTTCTGAAAAAACTTCCCCTTGCCGTTCAAAGAACAATTCTGCAAAAAAGGTTGAAAATAATCACACTCCAAAAGTAGATACACCTAAAGTAGAACCAGAAGCCGTTCCTGAAAGAATCTTTATCCCTAAGCCGGCTGTTCCAACAAAAACTTTTAACGGCAACGCCAAGCTTACTGATTTAGACAATCATACTTGTCGTTGGCCTCTGGGTGACCCTAAAGATGAAAATTTCCATTTCTGCGGTCGCAAAGTTCGTACCGGTCAGACCTATTGCGATGAACACGCCGCACTTGCATATGTCAAACCCAATGCCAAAAAATAAACATCTTTTTATCTCAAACATTAAAGCCCCGAAATAATCGGGGCTTTTAAAGTTTAATGCATTATTGCATCATCTTTTACCAACAGCCTACAAACTTAGTCAACAGGCGCACCCCCCAACCGGTGGCGCCTTTAGGTGTAAGATAATGCCCTTTATCATCTCTATCCACTCCTGCTATATCCAAGTGCGCCCAAGCATTCTCTTCTTTAACGAAACGCTGTAAAAAACAGGCCGCTGTTATACCTCCGGCATTAGCTGGACCACAGTTTTTCATATCTGCAATATCTGAGTTTATCAGCTTGTCATATTCCTTATTCATTGGCAAACGCCAAACTTTTTCTCCGCTCATTTCGCCAATTTCGCACAAATCTGCAGCCATGCCATCTGTGTTGCAGAACAATCCTGCATATTCAGAGCCAAACGTCCGCATTGTCGAACCGGTCAAAGTTGCAACATCAATAATAACTTCGGCACCATATTTTTCTTGCAAATACCACAAGCAATCGCCCAAAACCAAACGACCTTCTGCATCCGTATTAATAACCTCAACCGTTCTTCCGGACGTTGAAGTCACAATATCTCCAGGACGAGTAGCATGACCGGACGGCATATTTTCAACCAATCCGACAATGCCGATTATATTTTGCTTCAGTTTGCAAAGAGCTGCCGCTTTTAATGTGGCAACAACTACCGCTGCTCCGGTCATATCACCTTTCATATCTCCCATACCTGACGATGGTTTTAATGAAATTCCTCCGGAATCAAAAGTAACTCCCTTGCCAACCAATCCCAATTTTGGAGCATCTGACTCTGGAGTTCCTTCCCAACGAATAACTGCAACCCGCGGCGCATTATGTGATCCCTGAGCCACAGATAACAGCATATTCATGCCATTTGCGCGAATTTGTTTCTCTTCCAGAATATCCACTTTCAACCCAAGATATTCTAAACGTTTGATATCATCTGCAAAGACTTCCGGCGTCAGATAATTGGCCGGTTCATTACACAAATCACGCGCATAGCGCACAGCATTGGCAACTGCCCGCAAATTGTCATAATCTTGATTATTCAGTTTGCCGTCAGATGCAAAAAACTCTACTTGCTCCAATTGCGGATAATCATCACTGTTTTTAGTAGTGAAATATTTATCAAACCTATATCCGCCTAGCTCCATACCAAAGGCTAAATTGCACGCCACATCTGAGCTATCTGCTTTTATTTTAGGTAACGGCTGTACAAAAACGGCCACTTTTGAAAAACCTGATATCCATCCATAAATTTTTCCGCCCAACTCCTGAATTTCCGCTGCAGTCGGTTTAGCTCCCGTACCAACCAAAAACACTCTGTTTTTGCCGTTGTATACAGATACACATTTACCATAAGAACCATCAAACTTAGCCTCTTTAACGGCATTTTTTAGTTCTTTAACTGTTTCTTCTTTGCAAAACTCAGTGTTTACAGAAGAGTTTGATGTCAAAATAACCTTCACATTATTTTGTAAAGATCTTTTTTTCGCATTAAATACAAATTCGGTCATTTCTTTTCTCCTCAATAACTATTTTTAATATATAAGGCAAAAGCTTAAATAAAAGTTTAGACATTTCAAAAAATATGCGCTATAATCTGGACAAAATTAAAGATTGAGGAAGAAACGTGTCTAAAAAATTTCGTAAAGAAATCGTTGAAATTCGCCGTGAAAGAGAAAAATCATCTGCGGTGCTCAGCAAGGCTGCGTGCTTGCTTAAAAAGCTTCCCAAAAGCAAAACTAAAGAACAGCTCTTATCCTTGTTGCGCTCCTATGTTATCAATAATGGATGCTCTCTTTTAGTCACGCCTGAAAATTCTATCGCTCCGGAACACAAACTGCTCATACGCGATGATTGTAGCGGATATATATCCAATTTGACCACTGAACATCTATCCCCCGAATACGCCTCTTTTCTCGAAAAGGGTATAAAAAATAAGTCATGCCATCTTGAAAAATACGCCGAAGCCTTAGATGAATCAGTTTTTCAGCGCGAAATGATGCAGTATCCAAGCTATGCATCTGTAAAATATCCTCTGCTACTTAACTTGATACAAGAAAAAGCAACTCCTGAACTCATAAAAAAAATGAATATTGCTGATTTTCGAAGCTTTATCAATACATTCTGCCATGATAAATTTATTGAACATCACGAAAAACAAAATTTTGTTAAACATTTTATCAATAGTAATGAACAGCAGTTTTATGACTTATTATGCAATAACGGCGAATATCCGGCATATGTAGAAGCCCTAATCCATAACATGAAAACCACCGGATCTGCCGCAGCATTTGAGTTGGAATATAAAGGTCAGACAATCAGCGGCGTAGGTTTTGACATTGACCACAAAAACCCAATATATTGCCCAAATGATATATCTTCTTACGCAGATGTAAACAAACCTTCATCTCTAAATTTGGTAGAAATAAACACTCACCGATTAAAACACGCTCTAGAAAGAGCCGTACCCAATATTGACGGAAACAAAATGTACGAAAAAATAATAATGCCGCAATACTGTAGCGCCATGCTTGATTTTGAACATTTTTGCTTATATGACTTTAACAATCCGCAACATATTGTCACACCTTCTAAAAGCAATATAGACAATCGCATATTTTTAAATAAAATTGAAACCATGGTCAATAGCATATCTTTACCCAAAACCAAAACGCAAAATAAAGATATACGCAGATATATCAACAAAAACAATGGTATAAAAAGATAATCTCGGGGGCAAAATTGTCAAATATTTACACTGCCAATCCGGCCAATATAAAAAAAGCAGCTGAAATAATACGCTCAGGACATTTGGTTGCCTTTCCGACCGAAACCGTGTACGGACTGGGGGCTAATGTGTATGACGCAAAAGCAGTTGCCTCCATTTTTGCAGCCAAGGAAAGACCTTCTTTTAACCCCTTGATATCACACATTGCTGAGATTGATTTCTTAAGCGAATATGTTGAAACTGACAGCCGCGCTATAGAATTGGCCCGACATTTTTGGCCTGGGCCTTTTACCATGGTACTCAAGCGTAAAGAGCATACTTCTTCTATCGATTTGGCTTGCGCCGGTTTGCCAACTGCCACTGTACGTATGCCCAACCACCCCGTTGCCCTCAATCTCATACGCTCCAGCGGTGTTCCGATTGTAGCACCATCTGCCAATCGCTCTCAAACTATCAGCCCCACCACCGCCCAGCATGTTGCCGATAGCCTCGGAAACAGAGTTGATATGATTTTAGACGGCGGCCCATGTTCTGTAGGTGTAGAGTCAACTATTGTTGACGTTACTGGCAAAAATGTTGTTCTATTGCGTGCCGGAGGCATAGCCCTAGAAGATATTGAAGCATTTTTAAATGAAAAAGTATTGGTTTCGCATGGTGAAGCTGATCGCCCCAGTTCCCCTGGACAAATGCTCAAACACTATGCTCCCAAACATCGCTTTCAAATTAATGTTCTTCATCCGGAAAAAGGGGTATTTTATATTGGTTTTGGCAACCAGCAAAATACCGATTTGAATTTAAGCCCCTGCGGCGATCTCAAAGAAGCCGCTGCCAATTTGTTTGCTTATATGCGCATCGCCGACGAAATGTCAGGTGACAAAGGTATCGCTATAGCTCCGATTC
Organism: uncultured Rhodospirillales bacterium; assembly: GCA_902795665.1. Lineage (GTDB taxonomy): Bacteria > Pseudomonadota > Alphaproteobacteria > RF32 > CAG-239 > JAFUYI01. The sequence goes on along the minus strand of CADBMA010000060.1, from coordinate 7,267 downwards.
CTGAACAAGGCCTCGGATTAGCAATTAATGACCGCATACGCCGTGCTTCATATGAAAAATAACATTAGTGGCAATTATGCAAATATATATTATCGCTCTACTCTGCCATCTTTTCCAAGCTCACGAGTGATATTCTGCTTGGATATATGTTTACGTTTATTTTTTTCAATGTTGTTTGTTCCGCATTGATAATTTCCATGCAAATTATCATCAACACGCGCAGCTCGCGGGGCGCGACTACGATTCTTTTTATTGCTATTTGAAGCTGTTTTTATCACCTCTTCTTCAACAATCGGCTCGGGACGCTCAATTTCTTTCTCAATATCGGTTATCTCAATTGATGGAGCATCTAACTCAATTGTAATTTCAGGAGTTGTGATTTCATTTTGAATTTCGAAAGTATGTTGTATCTCGGCATCAAGCTTACCTTCATTAATAACCTCAAGACAATGAGAAGCTTCTTCGTTCACTAATTCGTCAAAAATATCAATCATTTGAGGATCCTTGCTATACAAAAGAGATACTGCATCTGCAACATTTGTAGTAAGCAACAACTTATTTTCAGGTTGATATTCCATCAGTCTTTGCAAAAAACCGGCATGCGCTTCCTGCAATTCAAAGCACTCTCCGTCAAGTTCATCAAACCCGCGAATTTCATCTTCTTCATGAATAAATTTCTTAAAAAACTTCTTACCTTTTTTATTGCGATATATTGACATACCAAACTGGTACATATAGTTTTTAAGGGCTTCTTCAAGGAGTTCGGGCTTCGACAACAAATCCTCGTCTTCAATACTAAACTCTTCGCCTTGCGCCTCACGCAAAGCCTTAATTTGGTCATATAAATCTACCAGACGGGCAAGTTTCTGCTCAATTTCTTCGTTTTTCATGTTTAAAACTCCTCAAAATCTTCCCAAGTATATCATACTAAAAAATAAATTCAAAATAAATTTAGTGCTGCCACCTTTTGATAATCAACTATTTTTATTCGAACGCCGTATTTTATACAAAAAAAAACGCAAGAAATAATATTTTGCTTGCATTGCTATTTTATTTACAATATACATACCTACCTGAATGTATAAATATTAAGGGCTAACCATGGGGCGAAAAACAAAAGCAGAAACCGAAAACACCAAAACCCAAATATTACAGGCCGCTTTGGACAGTTTTTATGAAAAGGGTTTCTCTAAAACATCGTTTGATGATATTGCTAAACGCATTGGCATGACCAAAGGCGCTGTATATTGGCACTTTAAAGACAAGGCTGAATTGTTGGCCGAACTGATAAAGCAACAAGTCGAAGAAAAAGGATACAACTTTGAAAAAAACAACGCAATTCCCGCAAATATTTGCGAACTGCGCGATTTTTTTTATAATAAAAGCCAATATATTGAAAACCATCCGGAGCTAAAAAAATTCATATTTTTTATTACAGCTCAGGTAGAATGGTCAGATACTGTTTTCAATACTGTAATTAACAAAATCGGTGATATTCGCGATTTTGGATTGGGAATCGTGCAAAAAACCTTGACGCAAGCCCAAAAAAATGGCGAAATAAGCCCTCAAACTGATGTAAAATGCGCCGCAAGTGCAATTGCCGCCATGTGGCGTGGAGCATTATATTTTTATATTTCTGAAAGCGATTCGCAAAATATCGGATTATGTGAAAATTTTATGTACGGACTGAATTTACTGCTAAAACAATTAAGGAAGGAAAATTAAACATGAAAATGGGACAAATGAATAACAGCAACATTTTATGGCGCGTTGCCTTAGTTATTATATGCGTAGCAATCGGATGGTTTTTGAAAACCCGATTCACCCCGCCAATGATGCTCGGAGCCGCAGGTTCTGCTGCAACCCCTTATGTTTTGGTAGAAACCGTTGTTGAAGAAGATGTAACACCTTCACAAAGTGTAATCGGACACGTAGAAGCTATTAATTCGGTTAATTTACAGCCTCAAGTCAGCGGATACCTCGAAAACGTCACTTTTGAAGAAGGATCCATCGTAAATGAAGGAGACATTCTTTTCGTAATCGAAAGACAGCGCTATCAGGCTACTGCTGATTTACGTAAAGCTGAACTCGATTCGGCCAAAGCCAGTCTTACTAAAATTGAAAAAGATTACAATCGCCAAAAGTCATTAAATCAGCAAAAATATGCATCTGAAGCCAAACTTGATGAAGCATATTCCAATTTGTTGCAAGCCCGAGCAGCCGTAAAACAGGCCGAAGCCAATTACAATCTTGCTAAAATAGATTTAGAACACGCCGAAATCAAAGCCCCTTTTTCCGGAAAAATCGGCAAAGCAAAGGTCACTGAAGGCAACTATGTCAGCAGCGCCACCGGAATTTTGGCTTCAGTAGTTCAGTTTGACCCGATTCGCATAACTTTTTCACTTACCGATAAACAAATTGGCTCTCTGAAAAGACAAGGAATCACCAAACAGCATATTAAAGCCCGCATTCAGCTTCCCAGCGGAGAAGTTGTTCGCATGACTTCTGTTGATGAATATACCGACAATTCAATTGATACAACTACTGCAACCATTGCTGTCTATGCCGAATTTCCCAATACTGATGAATTATTAATCCCCGGCGGATATGTAAACCTCAATATCGATTCCGGTGAGCCGCGCCGCGCCATTACTGTCAACCAATCCGCTATCGGACATGACCAAAACGGCAGCTATGTCATGATTGTTAATAAAGATAATATTGTTGAACAACGCAGAATTAAAGCCGGTGAAACTTCCGGTTCACGCCAAATCATCACCGCCGGATTATCTTCAGGCGATAGAGTAATCGTTCAAGGCCTTCAAAAAGTTTCTGACGGCTCTACCGTGCGTGCTGAAAATATTAATGCAGAGGAAAAATAAATCATGTTTTCACGAATTTTTATTGAACGTCCGCGTTTTGCAATGGTCATATCTATTGTGCTGACATTGGCCGGCATAATTTCACTAATGTCATTGCCTGTATCTCTTTACCCTGAAGTTACCCCTCCAACCGTTATGGTCGCCGCAACCTACCCTGGCGCCAGTGCCGAAGTTGTTGCCAATACAGTCGGTATTCCGTTAGAAGAAGCAATTAACGGCGTCGAAGATATGCTCTATATGGATTCAACATCCGATTCTTCAGGAATGTACCGTTTGACTGTAACTTTCAAAGTGGGGGTTGATCCTGACTTAGCTCAGGTAAAAACCCAAAACCGCGTTCAACAAGCCTTGTCCAAATTGCCCGCAGAAGTCCAACAGCAAGGGGTTACCGTATTTCGCCGTTCTACTGATATCTTAGGATTTTTAGTGGCACGTTCTCCTAATGGCTCAATGAATACTTTGCAACTCAGCGACTACGTGCAAAATAATATTAAAAAGAACTTGGTAAAGGTTAACGGTGTCGGCGAAGTTAATGTTTATGCCCCACCGCTAAGTATGAGAGTCTGGCTTGATGCCGACAAAATAACTGCGCTCAATCTACCCATATCCTCCATATCTGCAGCCATCAGAGGTCAAAATATTCAACCATCTTTAGGAAAAGTCGGAGCCATGCCCGGAGACGGCACACAGCAAATGGTTTATACCTTGCAAACCACCGGACGTCTTAATGATGTTAAAGATTTTGAAAACATTATTGTACGCACCAACGAACAAGGCGGTCTTGTACGCTTAAAAGATGTTGCCAGAGTTACTATCGGAGAAGAAAATTATCGTGCCAAAGCTGAATTTGACGGCGCCCCGTCAGTTGCCATCGCCGTAAATTTGCTTTCCGGAGCTAACGCAATCGAAGCTATGGGAAACCTCAAAACTGAAATGGCACGACTGGCCAAAATGTACCCCGAAGATTTTGAATTAAATATCGCCTATGATGCTACTGAATATATCAAAACCTCCATTGAAGAAGTAATCATGACCTTGTTGCTAACCTTCGGATTGGTAGTTTTTGTATGCTATATCTTCTTGCAAGATTGGCGCTCCACTTTGGTGCCATCAATCACCATTCCGGTATCCATATTTGCCACATTTGCAATTTTATTGGTAATGGGATTTAGCTTAAACATTCTGACCTTATTTGGTTTGGTACTTGCCATAGGTTTGGTTGTGGACGATGCCATTGTTGTGGTTGAACGCGTTCTGTTTTTAATGGAAAGCGAAAAACTCACCCCCAAAGAAGCCACAATAAAAGCTATGGAGCAAGTGTCCGGCGCAATTATTGCCACCACTTTGGTGTTGTTAGCCATCTTTGTCCCTATCGGCTTTATGGGAGGCATTACCGGTCGCATATATCAACAATTTGCTGTTGCTATTTCTGCTTCCGTAGCTTTTTCATCATTAAACGCCTTAACCTTATCACCTGCCTTATGCGCCACCATTTTGCGCCCCTTAAAAGCCCAAACCTCCGGCCCACTGTTCTGGTTTGGAAAAACACTTGAAAAATCACGGGATCGCTATTTGAGCATCACCGCTGTCGGCAGCAGAAGCATCAGCGCCATTGCTCTGATTTTTACTCTGATTGTACTGCTCATTTTCGGTTTGTTAAAAATCAGCCAAACCAGCTTTATTCCAAACGAGGATCAAGGTATCTTCATGGTTGATATCCAATTGCCTGAGGGCGCATCACGCGAGCGTACTGAAAAAGTGGTTACCAAAATTGCCAAACTTATCAAAGGAACTAAAGGCGTTAACCACATCATGAATATATCCGGTATCAGTATGATTGGCGGTGATGGCGAAAATGTGGGCTTTATGGCAGTAATTTTAGACCCTTGGAGTTATCGCAAGGACAAAACTTTGTTGTCGACCAATATCTTAAACAAAGTTAACGCCGAGGTTGCAGCCACCATGCCCGAAGCCAAAGTAAATATGTTTGAAATGCCTGCCATTATGGGGCTTGGCAACACTAATGGTATGGATTTTCGCCTTCAAGCCTTGGATAGCGATGATCCGCAAAAATTGGATAACACCTTGCAATTGATGCTTGGAAAAATGAATACCTCACCTTACCTGATGTATGCTTTCTCTACCTATAATGCAAAAACACCGCAAATTTTTGTAGATGTAAACCGCGAAAAAGCAGAAGCCGGAAAAACTTCTGTCGGTAACATATACAACACCATCGGTCAATATTTGGGTTCTTCATACATTAACGATGTTAATTTTGGCACCCAAGTAAATAAAGTTGTAATTCAGTCTGACTGGAAATATCGCAAAGATATTAACAGCATTAACGACCTTTATGTTCAAAATAACGAGGGAAAAATGGTGCCTCTCGGCGGGTTGATAACCCTGCGTCAGGTACTGGGTCCCCGTGCCGTCAGCCGATACAATCAATATCCATCTGCCGCCATTACCGCAGTTGCCCGCCCCGGAATTAGCAGCGGTGATGCTATGGCCGGCATGGAGAAACTGGCACAAGAAAATCTGCCGGACGGCTATAGCTATGACTGGTCAGGCATGAGTTTTCAAGAGCGAGCCAATCAAGGAACCTTAGGCAGCTTGATTTTATTAGCAATTACATTTGCTTATCTGTTTTTGGTGGCTCAATACGAAAGCTGGTCAACACCTGTTCCTGTGTTGGCCTCTGTTTCCGTTGCCATGGTCGGTGCTTTGGTTGGATTATTTATTCACGGATTGCCCCTATCCATTTACGCACAATTAGGTTTGGTACTATTGGTTGGTTTGGCCGCCAAAAACGCTATTTTAATTGTTGAATTTTCCAAAGAAGAAAGAGAAAGGGGAACCTCAATTCCTCGTGCCGCTTTGGTAGGCTTAAAAGAGCGTTTCCGTGCCGTTTTAATGACCGCATTTACCTTCATTTTAGGCGTTTTGCCAATGGTGGTTGCCAGCGGAGCCGGTGCCAACAGCCGTATTGCTATAGGTGTTCCGGTATTCTACGGAATGTTGATTGGAACAGGCCTCGGGTTGATTGTAATTCCAATGCTGTATGTATTGTTCCAAACCATCACCGAAAAATTGACCGGCAAAAACAAAATATAAACTACTGTCAGGATAACACATGCGCATTTTAGGACTTGATCCCAGTTTATCATCTACCGGTTGGGGAATCATTGAAGTCATCGGCAACAAGATGAAATATGTTGCCGATGGCTATATCAAAACTGATACCAAAGCACCGATATCGGAGCGTTTGGCCGAAATACACCAGCAACTGGAACAAGTTATCAAAACCTACAATCCAGACGAGGCTGCAATTGAGCAAGTGTTTTTAAATGATAACCCAACCTCCACCATCAAATTAGGAATGGCCAGAGGTGTTGTGATTTTGGCCCCCGCCCTTTATAACATATCCGTAACCGAGTACGAACCCAATAAAATAAAAAAGGCCGTTGTCGGTGTTGGAAAAGCAGCCAAACAACAGGTAGAAACCATGGTTAAAGTGTTGCTCCCTGGCTGCAATCCGCAAAACAACGACTCTTCCGATGCTCTTGCTATTGCCATTGCCCATTTTAATTATCGCAATGCGCGTTTACTCGGAATGTAATTTTTGTATATTTTTTTATTGATTTATGTCTAAAAATCATCTACACTCGTTCTAAGTGAAATTATAAATATTATATATTATGAAAAAAAATAAAATAACATTGGCATCCATGGAGAAAGAGACATGGATAACCAAAAACAAGGTCATGCACGCCTTTGATGAGGAATATGGAACCAACCTCTCCGAATTCGATGCAGATGACCTGCAATTTTTGGACATCCTGCTCGCCGTCTATGACGAAAAGCCGTTCGTCGACTCCGGACGTGTGTACAAAACGCTGAAAAAAGCAGCCGGTAACGGTGTCAGCGAAATGGCCAAAAACAGCATATACAAATATGCTCATACGCCATTTTGCAACCACCCGGCAAGCGATATCGAAGTCTACATCGAGACTATCGCCAACGAACTAAAAGGCAATAAAAACATTGCCGAACAAGGCTGTGTAGACATCATCATGAATGATAAGCACGGAACCTTGTCAACCAAGATTGTCACCAGACCGCTCGTCTTTGCTGAGTTCAGCAGAGAAGTTCCCCGCAATCGCCCCGAAATAGAGGCATTGCTGATTCAGAACGGCTATGTCATGATTGTCAAGACCACGCATAATATATGCAACGTCTTAGGCAATCCGTTCTCAGATGATTTCACTCCTCTGTTCACGGAATGCAACGACGATGATGACGACGACGATGATGATGATTAAAAAGAAAGGCCGTTATGCAAACGGCCTTTTTTCTTATAAAAATATCACTAAAACTGCTCT